>NZ_JBFBAG010000010.1:0-219072 GCF_040682155.1 Amycolatopsis sp. NPDC051371 | reverse complement strand
GCGCGAGCCGCGTTCAGGATGTTCTCCCGACTGCTCAGTCCGGTTGCGGCCGGCGCGGAGCCGGAGTCCCTCACCATGGCGTCATGATAGGTCCGTCGCGGCGCCACTCCCCCACCGGCCGGAGACGTCAGGCGACGGTCGCGTCGACGGTCACCGGGATGGTGTCACCGGTCGCGGTGAAGTATGGGCAGATCGCGTGGGCGGCTTCGACGAGCCCGTCCGCCGCCGCCTGGTCCACACCGGACAGTTCGACGTGCAGCGCGGAACTAAGCGTGAACCCGCCCTCCGGCGTCGCGTGCACCTGCACCTCGGCGACCACCGTGGAGTCACCGACCCCAGTCTTCCGCCGTGCCGCGACAGTCTTGAGCGCAGAGTGGAGGCGCGAGGCCCAGCCCGCCGCGAACAGCTGCTCCGGGTTGGTCGCGCCGCCGGGGCCACCCATCTCGACCAAACCTGGCGCAGCCGAGTGCGTCCATCTGTAGAGTGATCGATACATACACAACTCCGGACTGAAAGGTGCACCCGTGCCCCGGCATCGCTGGTCCTTCGACGACATCCCCGAGCAGCACGGCCGCACAGCTGTCGTCACCGGCGCCAACACCGGGCTGGGCTTCGCGATCGCCGACGCGCTCGCGCGGCGTGGCGCCGAGGTCGTGCTGGCCTGCCGCAACGAGGAAAAGGCGGCCGCGGCGGCGGAGCGGATCCGGGCCGGCTCGCCCGGCGCCGTCGCGCGCACCCTGCCGCTGGACCTGGCCTCGCTCGCCTCGGTCCGCGCCTCGGCCCGGCGGTTGCACGACGAGCACGACCACCTCGACCTGCTCGTGAACAACGCCGGCGGCTTCCGCGTGCGGTACTCGGTCACCGAGGACGGTTTCGAGTCGACCATCGGCGTCAACCACCTCGGCCCGTTCGCGTTCACCGGGCTGGTACTGGACCTGCTGACCGGCACCCCCGGCTCGCGGGTGGTGACCGTCGGCAGCACCGGGCACCGGCAGGGCACGATCGAGCCGGCCGACCTCGATCCCGAGCCCGGCGCGGGCTACCGGTACCTGTACGCCTACTACCGGGCGAAGCTCGCCAACCTGCTGTTCGCCCACGAACTGGACCACCGGCTGCGAGCGACCGGCGCCCCGACCATCGCGGTGGCCGGGCACCCCGGCCTCGCCCGGACCGACGGCGGTCGCGACATGCCCTGGGTGGTCCGGGCCGCGCTCGACCCCAAGCTGAATCCCCTCGTGCTCAAGCTGACCCAGACCGCGGCGATGGGAGCACTGGGACCGCTGCGGGCCGCCACCGATCCGCACGCCCGCGGCGGCGACTACTACGGGCCACCCGGGCGTGCCCAGCGCACCGGCCACCCCGAACCGGTCGCCGCCATCGAGCCGTCCCACGACGCTGCCCTGCGGCGGCGGCTGTGGGAGGAGTCCGAGCGGCTGACGAACGTCCGTTACCTGCCTCTTCGAATCCCGAAGAGCGAGGCAAGCAGTTGAGCGGGAGCAGCAGGTACTCGAACGGCTGACGCGGATCTGCTGCTCGAGACCACAGTGGACGTACGCGCCGGCTCCGCCTCGTGCCCGCTCCCCTGGCCGCCGGCTCGGCGGTCGTCCTGGAGCGACTGGACGCCCTGCACCGCGGTGCACTCCGCGTGCGCCGAGTAGTCCCTCCTCCGTCAGGCCCGCAGGCAGAAAGGGTGCCCGGCCGGGTCGCGGAACACGCGAAAGCGTTCCGGCCCGGGCTGTCGCGCCTCTTTGGTGGCGCCGAGCCGGATCGCTTCGCGTTCGGTGGTGTCCAAGTCTTCGACGGCGATGTCGAGGTGAAGCTGCTGCGAGCGCTCTGCGGACGGCCAGGTCGGGGGCCGGTGGTCGTCGACCCGGACCGCACCGAGGTGCACCGGGCCGGCCTTGACCGCGCAGAAACCCGGTGTCTCGGCCACTATGTCTCCGTCGAGCAAGCCGGCCCGGAAACGGGCCAGGGCAAGGGGATCGGCGCATTCGAGGTTGATCGCCGCGATGTGGGCCAAGGGTGCACTCGTTTCAGGAAGTCGCGGCGGAGGTCACTGCACGGGGACGAGCGGGCCGTCGAGGAGGCTCCGGTCCCCGTCGGTGCCGTGGGCCAACGCAGCCGACACGTCTTCGTGCGGCGTGCCCGGCCGGACGGCGCTGACCTCGTCCAGCCGCCGGTGGTGCGCCGGGCTCAGCTCGACGTCCAGCGCGTCGAGGTAGCCCTGCAGGTGGGCCGGGGTGCGAGGGCCCACGATGGGGATCATCGACGTCCCGGCCCGCGCGGCGCGATGACGCAGCCAGGCCAGCGCGACCTGGATCGGCCCCGTTCCCGTCTCTTCGGCGACGGCGAGGACCGCGTCGAGCACGGCGGATCCTTCGGTTGCCGAGGACGCGAGCCGGGCACTGAGCCGCCCCTGCTCGCCGCTGCGGTACTTCCCGGTCAGCAGGCCGCCGGCCAGCGGGGAGTACAGGACGACGCCCAGCCCGTGCGCCTCGGCCATCGGGAGGAGCTCCCGCTCCGCGGAGCGTTCGGCCAGGCTGTACTCGGTCTGGATGCCCACCAGCCGCCCGCTCGCCTCCGACCGGACCGCGGCGCCCGCGACCCGCCAGGCCGGGAAGTTCGACAGCCCGCCGTAGCGGATCTTGCCCGCGCGGGCCAGGTCCTCGAACCCGGCGAGGATCTCCGGCACCGGGGTCACGCCGTCGGGGAAGTGCGGCATGAAGACGTCCACGTAGTCGGTCTTCAACCGCCGCAGGCTCTCCTCCAGGGAGCGGATCATGATCTTGCGGCTGTTGCCGGTGGTCCCCGGCCGGACCTGGGCTTGCCTGGTCCCGCTGTACTTGGTGATCACCACGAAGTCGTCGCGCTCACGCCCGAGGAGCTCGCCGAGGACCGTCTCGGCTTCGCCGTTCTGGTAGACGTTCGAGACGTCGAACGTGGTGCCGCCGGCCGCGACGAACGCCTCGAAGATCGCCTTGGCGCCCGCCAGGCCCGCGGCGGTGGGCGCCGAGCCGAAGTTGGCCGTGCCCAGCACGTACTCCGAGACCCGCAAGCCGCTCTGCCGGCCGAATGTCTGATAGCGCACGAAAAACTCCTCGAAGGCACGGGTGGTGGGGTATGGTTCGGACGTTACCACAAAAACGAATGGTCGTTCTTTATGCCGAGAGTCACCCAGGCCCACCTCGACGCGCGCCGTCAGCAGATCATCGACGCGGCCCGCGCCCGCTTCGCCACCCACGGCTTCGCGCGGACGTCCATGACCGACCTCGTCGCGGCCTCGGGCCTGTCCACCGGGGCGATCTACCGGTACTTCAAGGGCAAGGACCAGATCGTCGCCGCCATCTGCGAGCAGGCGAGCCAGGCGCTCCCCACCGAGCTGACGGCCCGGTCCGCGCACGACTTCCTCGAGCACGTCCGCACCCTGGCGCGCGAGGAGGACCACGCCCGGCTGGTCGCCCAGATCTACGCCGAGGCCGCCGTCTCGCCTTCGCTCGCCGCTCTCGTCCGCCGGCAGCTCGACGACCTGCGCACCGCGGTCGCCGCGCTCCTGCCCGAACACGAACCCGCCGACGCGAACCGGATCGCCGAAGCCTTCGTGGCCCTGTGCGACGGCTACAACCAGCAGCTCGCCGTCCGCGGCGACGTCGATCCAGCCCCCTTCGCCGCGGCGCTCGTGGCGATCATCGAATCCTGACGGTGCGCTACGAGGCGATCAGCTCCGCGAAGCGCTCCGGGCTGACGTTCCCGCCGCTGATGATCACCCCGACCCGTCCGGGCGCGGCCACCTGCCCGCTGAGCAGCGCGGCCAGGCCGGTCGCGCCGCTGGGTTCGAGGACGAGCTTCAGGCGTTCGAAGGCGAACCGCATCGCCTCCCGGACGGCGTCGTCGGAGACCAGGGCGATGTCGTCGACGAGGTCCCGGTTGATCGAGAAGGTCAGCTCGCCGGGGATCGAGGCGGCCTGACCGTCGGCGATGGTCCGGGGGACGGGGATCGACACGCGTTCGCCCGCCTCGAGCGAGCGCTTGGTGTCGTCGCCCGCCGCCGGTTCGACGCCGACGACGCGGATGCCGGGCCGCAAGGCTTTCGCGGCCGTCGAGCTGCCCGCGATGAGCCCGCCACCGCCGACCGGGACGACCAGGGTGTCCAGCGGACCGGCGTCTTCGAGCAGCTCCAGCGCCGCGGTGCCCTGGCCGGCGATCACGTGCGGGTGCTCGTACGGCGGGATCAGCGCCAGACCCCGCTCGGCCGCCAGCGCCTCGCCGAGCGCGACCCGGTCGCCGGTGTACCGGTCGTAGGTGACGATCTCGGCGCCGTACCCCCTGGTGGCGTCCACTTTGGACTTCGGGGTGTCCTCGGGCACCAGGATGACCGCGCTGCTCCCGAGTTCCCGGGCGGCCAGCGCGACGGCCTGGGCGTGGTTGCCCGACGAGTACGCGGCAATGCCCTTGGCCAGCTGCTCCGGCGAGAGCCGGGAGGCGGCGTTGTACGCGCCGCGGAACTTGAAGGCCCCGATGCGCTGGAGGTTCTCGCACTTCAGCAGGACTTCGGCGCCGACGAGGTCGTCGAGGGTGCGGGAGCGCACGACCGGCGTCCGGTGGGCGACACCGGCCAGGCGGGCGGCGGCGTCGCGGATGTCGTCGAGGGTCACGGGCGGGGTCATGGCGCTCCTTGCTCGCGGATGTCGGCGAGGTAGTTGTAGGCGGAGGCCCGCGAAATGCCGATCCGGGCGGCGACCTGCGGCACCGCCCGCCGGACCGCGAAAACTCCCCGCTGGTGCAGGCTGCGGAACAGGTCGAGGCGTTCGTCGCGGCTGAGCGCGGCCCAGGGCTTGTTCAGGCGCAGCTGGTGTTCGTCGACGATCGCGTCCACCACCGCGTCGACGTCGTCCCCGAACGTCGTGGTCGGCGCTTCCGCGGTGGTCCCGACGTCGGCGAGCTCGCCCACCAGGGTCCGCAGCTGCCCCAGGGCCGTCACGTCGAGGTTGACGCACAGCGCGCCGAACACCGAGCCGCCGCTGTCGCGCACCAGCATGGTCGAGGACTTCACGAGCTTCCCGGACGCGGTGCGGGTGACGTAGTTCAGCTGGTCCTCCGCGTCGTCCCCCTGCGCCAGCAGGCCCATGCCGATTTCGCTCATCGCCCCGCCGACGCTGCGGTCGGTGACCGACCCGGCGATCGCGACCACCGACGTCTCCGGGCGGCGGAAGTCGTGGACGACGACTTCGCAGAACGAGCCCAGGGTGGCCGCGATGCCGTCGGCCACCGGGGCGAGCGCCGCGAGGATCGCGTCCCGCTCAGACATCGCGCACCCGGGCGAGGGCTTCGACTTCGACGACCCCGCCGTAGGGCAGGGACGCGGCGCCGACACAGCTGCGGGCCGGCCGGGGCTCGGCGAAGAACCGTTCGTAGACGCGGTTGAGGCCGGCGCGGTCGGAGATGTCGGTCAGGTAGGCGACGACCTTCACCACGTCGGTCCGGGTCGCCCCCACCGATCGCAGGGCGTCGTCGAGGTTGGCGAACGCCTGCGCGCACTCGGCCTCGAACCCGCCGGGCACCAGGTCGCCGGTTCCGGTCACGCCGAGCCGCCCGGACACGGTGACGAGGTCGCCGCTTCGGAACGCCGCGGGATAGGGGTGTTCGTTGCTCACCAGACTGACTGTATAGGGGCTGGACGAAACGTCCAGATGATGCCCGTCACGTGGCGGCGGGCGGCCAGTTCCGCAGCGCGGCATCGGCTACGCGCTGGAGGTCCTCCCGCGCCGCGCCACCCGCCGCCTGCACGGCCAAGCCGTTCGCGATCGTCATGACGTAGCGGGCGATCAGCTCCGGATCGGCGTCGGCGGGCAGGTCTCCGCCTTCGACGGCCTGCTGGAACCGGTCGCGCAGGTACGCCTGACCCAGCGCGCGCCACGCGGCCAGGGTGTCGCGCGCGACCTGCCCGGTCGCGCCGACGGCCAGCGCACCCTGCACTCCCAGGCAGCCGGCCGGAAACCCGGGCCGGGTGTTGGCCCGGACCGAGCCGGCGAGGAACCCGGTGGCCACCTCGCGGGCGGTGGGCGCCTGCAGCGCTTCGACGATGTAGGCGCCAGGGCCTTCCGTATAGCGCTGCAACGCCTTCCGGAAGAGATCTTCCTTATTGCCGAAGGCTGCGTACATGCTCTTGCGGGAGATGCCCATCGCCTCGGTCAGGTCGGCGAGGCTGGCCCCGTCGTAGCCCTGCTCCCAGAAGACCACCATGGCCTTCTGGAGCGCCGCCTCGGCGTCGAACGCCCTCGGCCGGCCCGCCTGCGCCTTCGTCACCAACGGATCGTACCGCTTGTGCACCGATCGGTGCACAAGTGCTACGGTCGCATTCGACACCGATCGGTGCCGAATAGCGTGGAGGTCGGAGATGCTCAGGCTCGAAGGCAAGACCGCCGTGGTCACCGGCGGCGGCACCCGAGGGATCGGCCGGGCCACCGCCGCCCGGCTGGCGGCCGAGGGAGCGCACGTGTTCATCACCGGGCGGCGCACGGCCGAGCTGGACGAGGCGGTGCAGGCGATCGGCCGGAACGTGACCGCGGTACCGGGCGACATCACGGACCCGGCCGACCTGGACCGCCTCTACGACGTGGTCGCGGCCCGCGGCCAGGGGCTGGACGTGCTGTTCGCCAACGCGGCCACCGCCTCGTTCGCGACCATCGAGACGATCACCGGCCAGGACCTCGACCAGGTCTTCGGCGTCAACGTCAAGGGCACCGTTTTCACGGTCCAGAAAGCACTTCCGGTGCTGAACGAGGGCGCCTCGGTGATCGTCAACGCTTCCACCGCGGCTGACCGCGGCACCGCGGGGTTCGGCGCCTACGCGGCGTCCAAGGCGGCCCTGCGGACGTTCGTGCGCGCCTGGGCGAACGAGCTCAAGGACCGCGGTATCCGGGTGAACGCCATCTCCCCCGGCCCGACCGACACCTCCGGGATCACCGAACTCGTGGGCGAGGAGAACTCGGCGGCGTTCAAGGCGAACGAAGGCGCCCGGATCGCCATCGGGCGCATCGGGCAGGTGGACGAGGTCGCAGCCGCGGTGGCCTTCCTCGCCTCCGCCGACAGCAGCTTCATGCTCGGCGCCAACGTGTACGTCGACGGTGGCGAGAACCAGATCTGACCGCCGCCGGAAGGGCTCGGCACGATCAGTCGGCGGGAGCCGAGAAACCGCGTAGGGACAGCGAGGAGGGCGCGGGCAGCGTCTCGTTCGCCGCGTCGGCGCGGAAGGCCTGGAGCAGATAGGCGACCAGGCGCCGGGACGCCGCGCCGTCGGCCGGCCGCGCGGTCACGAGACCACCGTGCGCCAGGAAGACCACCACGAGGTCGGAGGGCCGGAAGTCGGTCCGCAGCTTCCCCGCCGCCTGTGCTCGGCGGACCAGGATCGCGAGGCCCTGGTCCGCCCGGCCCCGCGACTCCGCGTGGGCCGCGGCGTCGTCCGGGAAGGCCGCGAGGAACGCGTCCGGAAACCCCCGCTCCTCCCACTGCAGCTCGCAGACCGTCTCGATCAGCCGCCGGAATCCCCGCCACGGGTCCGGATCGGCGAGTGCTTCGGTGAAGGCTCGCGTGCAGGTCTCCATCTGCCGCGTGAACGCGGCCCGCACCAGGGCGTCACGAGCCGGGAAGCGCCGGTACAGGGTCGCGACCCCGACGCCGGCGCGGCGGGCCACGGTCGCCATCGGCGCGTCGATCCCGCGCTCGGCGAAGACCGCGCGGGCGGCGACGAGGATGCGTTCCTGGTTGCGCCGCGCGTCCGCCCGCAGCGCGTGCTGGGCCACTATCCGAGAAGCTGCCTGGGGCATTGTCTCTCACCTCGACCGAACCGGATGATCTCGTCCACTTGCGAGCCTACCGTCGCCTCCAGAGCCCACGACGAAGGTGAGAACGGTGACCGACCGCACGATGAAGGCAGTGCTTTTCGACCGCTACGGCGACCCCGGCGTGCTCTACGTCGCCCGGGTGCCGCGGCCCGCGCCGGCACCGGGCGAGGTATTGGTACGGGTGCGCGCGTTCAGCGTCAACGGCGGTGAACTGGCCGCCCGCGCCGGAAAGCTCCGCCTCCTCACCGGCCGGCGGTTTCCCCGGCGCATCGGGCTGGACTTCACCGGCGAAGTCTCCGCACTCGGTGCCGGGACGACGGCGTTCGCGGCCGGCGACCGCGTGTGGGGTGTCCTGGGGCGCACCTCGGGCTTCGGCAGCGCCGCCGAGTACGTCACCGTGCCGGCCGATCGGCTCGGCCCGGTCCCCGACGGGCTGGACCTGGTGGACGCCGCGGCCTTGCCGGTCGCCACCACGGCGGTGACCGCGCTGCGGGACAAGGCCGCGCTTCGCCCCGGCGAACGGCTGCTCGTCCGGGGGGCGGCGGGCGGCGTCGGGAACGCCGCCGTCCAGCTCGGCCACGCGTACGGAGCCGAAGTCACGGCCTTGGCGCGAGCCGCCAACCTCGACTTCGTCCGCGAGCTCGGCGCCGGCCGGGCGCTCGACCACCGGACCGCCCCGCCCTCGACGCTGGGCCGGTTCGACGTGGTCCTGGACACCGCGGGCACCGACCTGCCGAGCTTCCGGCGGTTGCTGGCGCCGGGTGGCCGCATGGTCACCATCGCCTTCGACCTGACCCGGCCCCTCACCTCGCTGGGCGTCATCGCCGCGAGCGCGGCGCACGGGCGCGGCCGGGTGCGCTTCTTCAGCGGCAATCCCCAGCGGGCGCAGCTGGACGACCTCGCCCGGCACGTCACCGAAGGCAAACTGCGCCCGGCGGTCGACAAGGTGTTCTCCCTGGAGGAGACGGCGGCAGCGCACCGGGCTCTGGAAGCCGGTGGTGTGCGGGGCAAGTACGTCGTCCGGGTCGACTGAGGCGCGCGCGTGCTGCGATCTCCGCCCCCGGGCCCGGCGTCAGTCGCCGAAGGCCGCCCGGGTGGCCGCCGCGCAGGGGTGCGAGAGGTCGTCCGGGACGACGACGCTGCCCGTGATCGTCGTGCGCGGTGCGAGCGGGATCGCCCGCACCCGGGTGGACCTGATCTCCGCCACCTGGTCGGCCGGCAGCATCGTCCAGGCGCGCGGATCCGAGCCGACCTCGACGATCGTGTCCTGGACCGTCCCCATCGGACGGCCCGGGCGCACCGGGACACCCGCTTCCCGCAGCACGGCGACCACGGACGGGTCGGGGACGCGCAGGTCGCCGGCGGCCAGCTCGGCGACGCTCACGACCTCACGACCGGCGGCGGGGTGCCGGGCGGAAACGACCGCGTACAGCGGTTCCGTCCAAGCCGGCAGCACCCGCACGCCGGGAGCCGCGTCCACTCCCCGGGCCAGCGCCAGGTCGATCTCCCCCTGGCGCAACGCGTTCAGGCGATCGGCCTGCGGCAGGTCGACGAGCACGACTTCGAACCCCGGGGACTGCGCCCGCAACGCGTCGATCCCGCGCTCCAGCCGGGCGGTGACCCCGGAAGCCGTGCCGATGCGCATCACCCCGGCGGGACCGGAGGCCGCGCTGCGGACCCGGTCGGCGGCCGCGAGCGCGTCCCGGGCCGCGGCGAGCACCCGGTGCCCGGCCGCGGTCAGCCGGACCCGGCGCGGCGAGCGGTCGAACAGCCGCTCCCCCAGCTCGCGCTCCAGCCGGGCGATCTGCCTGCTGACCGCGGGCTGGGCGATGTGCAGCCGGTCCGCGGCCCGGCCGAAGTGCAGCTCGTCGGCGACCGTGACGAAGTACCGCAAAGCCCGTAGTTCCACCGGCCCTCCCCTGCGACGATGCCTCCAGGTTATCGCTGCGCGTCGGCACTGGCCCTGGTTCACGGCGGGCAGCGGTGCTGGAGTCGAGGCATGAACCTCGATCCCGGTCTGCTCGGCGCCCACCTGCGCGAGCATGAAGTGACCCCGGAAAGCGCCGCGGAAGTAGAGCGGGCCGGCTACGGAACGCTCTGGCTGGACGCCTCGCCGCCCGCCGACCTCGCCTTCGCCGAAGAGCTGCTCGACGCGACCGCGCGGCTGGTCGTCGGCACGAGCGTGGTGAACGTGTGGACGGCTGACGCGGAGACCGTCGCCGCGTCCTACCACCGGATCGAAGGCAGGCACCCCGGCCGCTTGTTGCTGGGTGTCGGGATCGGACACCGCGAAGTCCACGACGAGTACGCCTCGCCGTACGACACGCTCGTGTCCTATTTGGACCGGCTCGCCGGCGCGGGTGTGCCGGCCGATCGGGTCGTGACAGCCGCGCTCGGGCCGAGGATGCTGCGCCTGGCCCGCGACCGCACGGCCGGAACCGTCCCGTGCCTGGTCACCCCGGAGCACACCCGCCGGGCGCGGTCGGTCCTCGGCGCGGGCAAACTGGTGCTGCCCGGCCATTTCGCCCTGGTCGAGCCCGATGCCGGGCGGGCGCGCGCGATCGCCCGGTCGGCGCCGCCCGGGACCGCGCTCGGCGTCACCAACTACGCCGCCAACCTCCGTCGGCTGGGCTTCACCGACGACGACCTGTCCGGCACCGGCAGCGACCGCCTCATCGACGCGCTCGTCGCCCACGGCGACCCGGCCACCGTCGCGACGCGGCTGCTGGCCCACCGGGCGGCGGGCGCGGACCACGTCGGCGTCCATCCCCTCGGCGACGACCCGATCGCCACGCTCCGCGCGGTCGCCCAAGCGGTGGGACCGATCGGAGGTCCGGTGACCGGCTCATGGCGCTGACCGCGGTCCGGCTCGGGCCGGCCAGGGGTCCGCGGGGTTGCACCTGACGTGGCGTCAGGTTCTACGGTCGAGGGGTGAGCGAGCGCAGGTGGAGCATCGGTGAGCTGGCCCGGGCCAGTGGCGTCACGGTGCGCGCGTTGCACCACTACGACCGGATCTGCCTGGTGTCACCGGGCGAACGGACTCCGGCCGGGCACCGCCGGTACGCCGAGGCGGACGTGCGCCGGCTCTACCGGGTGCGGACCTTGTGCGGGATGGGTCTTTCCCTGGACGAAGTGGCCGTCGTGCTCCGGAACGCGGGCGACGACCTCGACTCGCTGCGCGGCCTGCTGACCGCTCAGCTCGCCGACCTCGAGATCCGGGCCGCCCGCATCGAGGAGTCGGCCCAGCGGCTCCGGGGCCTGCTCGCCCGGCTGGCCGAGCCGGCGATGCCGGAACCGGAGCAGTTCCTCGCCACGCTGGAGCCGCTGTCCGTGGACGTCCGCCGGTACCTGTCCGACGCGCAACTCACGACGATCACCGAACAGGCCGCGAAGCTGGGCAGCGGGGCGGTCGAGCGGGCGAAGACCGAGTGGCTCGAAGTGTTCGCCCTGCTTCGGCAGCACCTGCTCGACGGGACACCCGTCGACGATCCGGCGGTGCAGGAGCTGGTCGCCCGCTGGCGGGAGATCGCGGACGCGTTCCGCCCCGGCGACCCCCGGTTCGAAGCCGCGACCACGGCGCTGTGGGACGACAACCGGGCCGGGATGGGCCAGGAGCTCGACCGGCGCATCGGCTGGTCCGGGCCGGGCGGCACCGCCGAGGTCGTCGACTACCTGCGCAAGGCCCGTGCCGCGGGCGAAAGCATCTGCGACGAGAAGGACAGCTGAATGGACCTCGACATCACCGGATGGCTTCAGGAGAACCTCGTCCGGCTGCGGACGATCGAGCCGGACGACGCCGACCACCGCGAGCTCGAGCCGTTGCGCGACATCGTCGGGGACGCTCGGGTCGTCGCCATCGGCGAGAGCACGCACCGGGTGCACGAGTTCTACCAGCTTCGCCACCTGGTGACCCGGTTCCTGGTGACGGAGCTGGGGTTCACCGGGTTCGCGATGGAGTCCGGCTTCCCGGAGGGCTGGGCGGTCCACGACTGGGTGCTCGGCGGTGACGGTGACCTGGACGAGCTGTTGCGCACCGGAATCACTTACCACATGGGAAAGTGCGCGGAGATGCGAGACCAGCTGGTGTGGATGCGCGAGCACAACCGCACCCATGACCGCAAGGTCCGCTTCTACGGCATGGACGTGCCGGACTCCAGCGCGTCCGCCTTGCCCGGCGTCGTGGCCGCCTTGGCACTCCTGGACGACGCGGATCCGGCCTACGCGTCGGCGGCTCGCCGGAACTTGCTGCCGCTGTTCGACTACCTGCCCTCCGATCGGACCGGGCTGGCGTGGGCCGCGCCCGCGATCCACGCCTACCTGGCGCTCGGCGCCGCTCATCGCCACGAGCTGACGTCCCGGATCAGCGAGCTGGCCGAGCGCCTTCAGGCCCTGCGCGTCCCTTACTCCACTGTGGACGCGAACCGGGCCGGCATCGCGCTGCAGTGCGCGGTCACCGCGCGGCACGCGGACGCGTTCCTGGCCACCATGGCGTCCGCGCCGGATCGCACCTACCGGGGCGCCAACGTCCGGGACGCGGCGATGGCCGAGAACGTCGAATGGATCCTCGGCCGGGAGGAGCGCCTCGTCGTCGGGGCGGCCAACGGGCACCTGCAACGCTGGCCGTACCGCGTGCCCCCGATCATCAACGAGGAGCAGGTCATGCTCGGCCAGCACCTGGCCCGCACGCTCGGAAACCGGATGGTGGTCATCGCGACCACTTACAACGGCGGTCGCGTGTTCAGCCACCGGCCGCTGCCCGACGGGCCACCCGGCCACACCGAGGTGTTCTACGAAGACGTCGCCCCCTTCACCGAGCCGGGCAGCCTCGACGGACTGCTCGCGAGCAGCGGTGAGCCGCTCGCCCTGCTCGACCTGCGCGATGTCCCCGAAGACGGGCTGGTGGCCCGCCGCTTCGCCGAGATCGACGGGACCCGGCAGGGGCCGTACAAGCAGCTGGCGAATCCCCTCGTCGCGTTCGATGCCGTCGTCCACATCGACAAGATCACGCCCTGGCAGACCTTCGTCGATTCTCCGGAGGTACGCGGCCGGAAATGAGCGGGACGCATCGGAAAGCACTGCACGTTCACGCCGAGTCCGTCGCTTCGCTGGGCAGCGCCTACGCGGGTCTCGCCGAACGGCATCGTGCCGTGGCGGACGTGGTGTGCCGGGAGAACGAGCCGGTCACCGCCGCGAGCGAATTCGGCGAGTGGATATTCCGGACCGGCGAGCTGGCGGCGGCCGCCGAGCGCCTGCTCGCCCTGGAGATCGGCCTCGCCCGCGGCTTCGGGATCACCTGGGACACCATCGCCGGAGCGCTCGGCGTCAGCCGGCAAGCAGCGTGGAAACGGTTCGCACGCCGATCGTCGGCGGACGCGAACTCTTTCGCAGTGGCAACCATCCCGGATAGCCTGGCGGTTCCACCGCCGAGCAAAGGAGTCTCGTGACTTCAGCAGGGCACGCGCCGGACATTCTGTCACCGGAGTTCGCCGCCGATCCGTACGCCGCTTACGACGTCATGCTCGAACATTCGCCGGTGATCTGGCACGAAGGAATGCAGAGCTACGTCATTTCGCGGTACGACGACGTGTCTCGCGCCTTCAAGGAGAGCGCATTCACCACCGACAACTACGGCTGGCAGCTGGAACCCGTCCACGGCCGGACGATCCTGCAGATGAGCGGCCGGGAACACGCGGTCCGCCGCGCGCTGGTGGCACCGGCGTTCCGGGGCAACGAGCTGGAGCAGAAGTTCCGCCCGGTGATCGAACGGAACTCCGCGCAGCTCATCGACGTCTTCCGCGGCCGCGGCTCGGCCGACATCGTCACCGACTACGCCCGCCACTTCCCGATCAACGTCATCGTCGACATGCTGGGGTTGGACCAGAACGACCACGCCCGGTTCCAGCGCTGGTACAGCGCGATCATCGCCTTCCTCGGCAACCTCAGCCAGGACGAGGACGTCGCCGCGGCCGGGCTGCGGACCCACGACGAACTCGCCGCGTACATGATCCCGATCATCCGGGACCGGCGCGAAAACCCCGGCGACGACCTCCTTTCGGCCCTCTGCGCCGCCGAGGTGGACGGCACCAGCATGAGCGACGAGGACATCAAAGCCTTCTGCAGCCTGCTCCTGGCCGCCGGTGGCGAGACCACGGACAAGGCGATCGCCAGCCTCTTCCGGAACCTGCTGGAGCACCCCGACCAGCTCGACGCCGTGCGCGCCGACCGCGCCCTGGTTCCGAAGGCGTTCGCCGAAACCCTGCGCCACACCCCGCCGGTGCACATGATCATGCGGCAGCCGGCGGAGGCCATCGAGATCGCCGGCGAGACGATCCCCGCCGGCAGCACGGTGACCTGCCTGATCGGCGCGGCGAACCGCGACCCGCGCCGGTTCGCGAACCCCGGCGCGTTCGACATCTTCCGCACGGACCTCCCGACCGAGACCGCGTTCTCGGCGGCGGCGAGCCACCTGTCGTTCGCGCTGGGCCGCCACTTCTGCGTCGGCGCGCTCCTGGCGAAGACCGAGATCGAGGTCGGCGTCAACCAGTTGCTCGACGCGATGCCGGACCTGCGGCTGGCCGAGGGCGCGGCCCCCGCCGAACGCGGCGTGTTCACCCGGGGACCGGCGTCACTGCCGGTGACGTTCACCCCGGCGTAGCCCCGGATCCGGCTCAGCCCCGGCCGGCTGTGCGGCCGGGGCTCGACGACTCAGGCTCGGACAGCCGCGCGGGAAGCGGTCACCACCCCGCCGGTCCGGCCACGTGGACCGGGGTGAAGTGCACCGGCAGGGTTTCCAGACCCCGCATCCACACCGACGGGCGCCACACCAGCTCCTCGACCGGGACCGCGAGCTCGAGGTCCGGCAGTCGGTCCAGCAGGACTTCGACGGTGGTGCGGGCGATGACCTCGGCCACTTCCGGTGCCGGGTAGGGACAACCGTGCTCGCCGTGGCCGAACGACATGTGCGCGTGGTTGCCCAGGGCGCCCGACGCGGCGTCGGGCCGGGCGTGCGGGTCGGCGTTGCCGGCCGCCAGCCCGAGCACCACCAGGTCCCCCTGCCGCACGCGAACACCGCTGAGCACGGTGTCACGGCTCGCGAAGCGCCCGATGAAGTTCTGCGTGGGCGTGTCGTGCCACAGCACCTCGTTGAGGGCTTGGCCGACACTGCCACGGCCGCCGGAGAGCGTCATCGCGAACCGGCTGTCGGTCAGCATCAGCCGGATGGTGTTGCCGATCCAGTTCGCCGTCGGCTGCTGCGCCGCGGCGGTCACCACGAGCAGGTCCTGGACGACCTCGTCGTCGGTCAGGTTCGCCGGGTGCTGCATCATGGCCGTGGGCACGTCCGCGCCCGGCCGCTCGCGCTTCACCGCCACCAGCCGCGCCATCGCCTCCTGCACCCGCCCGTACGCGGGCAGGGCTTCGGGGCCGACGTCCAGGGACAGCGCGACGTCGCGCACCAGCGCGGGCGCCTCCGAGTCGGGCATGCCGTACATCTTGGCGACCGCGAGCAGCGGCGCCTGCTGGGCGAAGCGGGCGATCAGGTCGGCTGCGCCGGTGCCCGCGAATTCGTCGATCAGCCGGTCCGCGATGCGCTCGCAGTGCGCGCTGAGGTCGAACTGATCGACCGCGGACAGCGCGTCGCCGATCGCGCCCGCCCGGCGCCGGTGTTCCCCGGCCTCGGTGAACATCACCGACGGGTTGTGCATGACGTAGGGCAGCAGCGGCCAGTCGCCGGGGACGTTGTCCCACTGGTTCCACCGGCGGCTGTCGCGGGCGAACAGCTGCGAGTCCTGGCACACCTGGTGGATTTCGCGGTAGCCGGTCAGCAGCCAGGCGGGGATGTCGCCGTCGAGCAGGACCGGGACGACCCCGCCGTACTGCCGCCGGATCCGGGCGTACAACGCGGCGGGATCCCGCTCGAATTCGGGTCCGTACAACCGGACCCGGTCCGCGGCGGGGATCGTCTCCGCCGGCGTGCTGGTCTGGAAACCGGTCACGATGCGCCCTCCCGGACTTTGGACAGGGTGTAGAGGTGGTCGACGAGCGAGATCAGCACCTGCTTCGACGAGTCCCGGTCGCGGGCGTCGCAGTCGACGAGAGGAACCTCGTCGGACAGGTCGAGCGCGGCGCGGACGTCGTCGAGGCTGTGTTTCGGCGGGCCGAAGTTGTTGCGCGCCACGATGAACGGCGTCCCGTGGTGTTCGAGCCGGTCGATCGCGTACCAGGAGTCGGCCAGCCGCCGGGCGTCCACCAGGACGACGGCGCCGAGGGTGCCGGCGAACAGGCTGTCCCAGAGGAACCAGAACCGTTCCTGCCCCGGGGCGCCGAACAGGTAGAGCACCATCTGTTCGTCGAGGCTGATCCGGCCGAAGTCGAACGCCACCGTGGTGGTCGTCTTCGCCTGCACACCCCGGGTGTGGTCGACGCCGATCCCGGCCTGGGTCATCGTCTCTTCGGTGCTCAGCGGCCGGATTTCGCTGACCGACCGGACCATCGTCGTCTTCCCGACGCCGAAACCGCCGACGATGACGATCTTCAAGCCGTCGGTCGCGGTGTCGGCCAGGGGCAGCCGTGCGTCTTGTTCAGAGATTGCGGAGTCCAACGAGCACCTTCTTGAGGAATTCCGAGTCGGAGGTCCGTCCCGCGGCCTGGGCCGACGACGGATGTCGGGCGGACACCTTGCCCATGGCCAGCAGGTCCGCGAGCAGAATCTTGGTCACACTCACCGGGAGCGCCAGGTCGGCCGACAGCTCCACGACGGACGTCGGCTTCGCGGTGATCCCGAGAATCCGGACGTGCTCGGACTGCATGCCCGCCGACGGCTCCGACTCCCTGACGATCAGGGTGACGAGATCGAGGTCGATGTCGTCCGCGCTGCTGCGCCCGCCCGTGACCGTGTAGAGCCGGTCCGGGTCTTCCCCGTCGAGCGCCGAGCGCGTCACGAAGCCGGGTTGTCGGCCGCCGCGAAGCGCGGCGGGGCGGTGAAGACCGAGCCGATCTGCTCCACCAGCTCGTCCATGTTGTGCCCGATCAGGCCGACATCGGCGTCCTCCGTGGCGATCACGGCCAGGTGCGAGCCGACCCCGGCCTCCACGATGAAGAGGATCCCGCCGTGGAACTCGGTCATCGAGTTCCGCACCCCGCCGGTGCCGTCGCCGAACTCGACCGACGCGCCGTGCGCCAGCGCCTGGACACCGGCGGCGATCGCGGCCAGCTGGTCGGCGCGGTCGACGGTGAGGCCCTGGGTGTGGCAGAGCTTCAAGCCGTCGCGGGACAGCACTAGGGCGTGACAGGCGCCGGCGGTGTTGCCCACGAGGTTCTCGAGGAGCCATTCGAGGCTCTTGTCCGAATCAGTCATCGAATCCGGGGACCGGCCGTGGCGGATCCCCTTGCTCCCATCTGGCGGTGTGCGGGTGTACGGGCAGAGCGACGGGTCACGCGTCTTCGCCGGTGTCCGACGGGGAGGCGGCGTGGCGGGACGGCGTGGCACCACCGCTGCGCCGCTGCTGGAAAGCACCGAACCGGGAACCGGTGTCACGATCGGCCCGGGCCGGGCTCGGCGTGGGCGACGGTGGCCGGCGCGACGCGGCGGTCAGCGTCTGCCCGCGCGAGCGTTTCGGCAGTTCGGACGGCTCGGACAGGTCGCCGGCGAGTTCGTGGCTCGTGTCGCCGGGACCGGGCCACACGACGGTCGCGGCCGGCTCGTCCGGCTCCGGCAGGGCCTCGGGCCGGGGCTGCGTGATCAGCTGCGTCGGGATGCGCATGACCACGCCGATCCCACCGCGCGAAGAAGGACGGAAGAAGATGTGCAGCTGGTGCTTGCGCGCCAGGCTGCCCACGACCGCGAGCCCGAGCCGCGTCCCCGACATCGAGGTCAGGTCGAGCGGCTGGTCGAGGGACACCGCGCGCTCGGCGCGGACGAGGGCCTGCGCCTTCATCCCGAGGCCGCCGTCCTCGATGGTGATCACCGCGCCGTTGTGCAGATCTTCGACATAAACGTGCACCTCTTCCGAAGGCGCGGAGAATTTCGTCGCGTTGTCCATGAGTTCGGCGAGCGCGTGCATGACGTCTTCCGCGGCGTAGCCGACGACCGCGACCCCGCTCGCGGAGTGCACCCGCATCCGCTGATAAGCGCCGATGCGGCCGAGCGCGCCGCGCAGGATGCTTTCCATCCGGATCGGTTTCGTCCACCGGCGGCCCGACCGCGCACCGGTGAGCACGGCGATGCTGTCGGCCAGCCGCCCCGCCTGCGCCGTGTGGTGGTCCACCTTCAGCAGATCCCCGAGCATCGCGTCGGACGTCCGGTTTTCCATTTCCCGCAGGTCTCCCAGGGTGCTGGTCGCCAGGGCCTGCAACCGGCCCGCCGCGCTCGCGCAGGCGGCCGTCGTGGCGGCGCGGCGACGTTCGCCGACGGCGATCTCGTCGACCAGGAGCCGCAGGACGCGCTGGTGCAGTTCGTCGGCGGGGCGCGGGACTTCGGCGAGCACGCTGTCCGCGGGCGTGCCACCGCGCAGCCGCCGGACCGCGTCGGGGACCGTCCGGTCGAGCAGCAGCGCCAGTTCACCGCCGCTGACGTGGACGGATTCGCGGGCGCGCTGAGCTTCGTCCAGTGCGGCTTGCGTCTGCGCGGTCGCGTTCGCGGCATGGTCGCCGCGGCGCAGCGCGAAGAACACGGCGGCACACGCGACGATCCCGGTGAACGCGCCGGCAATGGCGACGAGAATCGCCTGACCACCGGAAATCGACAAAGACACGCCGGTCCAGATCGCGGCGACGGCGACGGCTGTGACCAGTACCCCGGTTACCGCCCGGCCGACTGACTCGCGTTCTTCCCGATGTTGTGCGGGCGGTCGTTCCGACATCGCTCCACTTCCTCGAGTCCGATTGGTGCCCGAACAGTACTCGGTTTGCCCACAGAGATCACGACTCGGTTTCGTAGTGCCGCGAAAAGCCGTCGAGGACGAGTCCGGAGTCCGGTTGTCCGCCCGATAAAATCCGGATTACCACTCATGTCCCCGGCCGCCGGAACTCGCGATTCATCGCGCGTCGGCGACCGGGGCCCCGCAGCAGCGTGTCTTGAATGACTCATTCAGGACCTCCGAAGACCTGAATGACTCATTCAGGACGTCTGGTGGGCCCGGCGACGATCACCCGCACCACGTCAAGCGGCGTCGGCGGTGCGGATGATCATTCCGTCGCGTTCGTGACGGCGAGCTACTGGGGACCACTCGATTCGGGCGGGTTCGCCAGCGCCGCCGCCACCTGGTCGTGCACGGCCAGCACGCGGGCGTCCAGCTCGGCGACCGGCAGTCCGACGTCGCGCGCCAGCGCCTCGCGGAAGATCAGGTAACCCTTGTAGGCCGCGACCATGAACACGTGCATCGCGATCGCGTCACCCTCGGCGGGCAGGTCGCCGTCCCGCTGGTCGCGGTCGAGCGCGGCCCTCGTCTTCTCGATCTCCGGCAAAGCGTGGTAGTCGGGATCGCCGTCGATCGCCAGCAGCGCCTCGACGAGGGTCGGGGCGGGGTTCGCCAGAGCGCTGCGGAACATCGCCTTGCGCCGGTTGAGGAACGACGCTTCCCAGTGCCGCTTCGCTCCCGCCGCCCATTCCTTCGCGCGGTGCGCCACGGCGGCCCGCAGCAACGACCGGCGATCCCCGAAGTACTGGTAGATCTGGCCGCGGTTCACCCCTGAGCGTTCGGCGACTTCCTGCAGGTTCAACCCCGCGAAGATGCCGTCGCGCTGGAGCAGGTCGAAGGTCGCCTGCAGCAAGTCGGCCTCGGTGCGGGCCCGGTCGCGCGAGCGCCGGCCCTGCGCCGCTTGCCCGGCGGTGTCGTTCACGTCATCTCCCCTGTACGTGGCCGGTGGCCATGGTTCCATCCTAGTGATCGCTCAGACCACACCCCGGTCGCGCAGCGACGCGAGCTCCCCGCCGGACAAGCCCAGCAGCCCGCCGAGGACCTCGTCGGTGTGCGCGCCGAGCGCGGTACCTGCCCAGCGCACGGTGCCCGGCGTGGCACTCAGGTGCGGCAGCGGCGCGACCATCGGGATCTCGCCGAACTCGTCGTCGGGCACCGTGACGACCGAGCCGCGGGCGCGGCAGTGCGGGTCGTTCATAAGGTCCGCGACGCTCATGATCGGCGACGCCGGGATGTCCGCGTCGCTGAGCAGCTTCACCACCTCGTCGGCCGTCAACCCGGAGACCCACTCGCCGATCATCGGGTACAGCTCGTCCTGGTGGCGGATCCGCGCGGCGCGATCGGCGAACCGCCGGTCCTCGGCCAGCCCGGGCCGGTTCATCACCGCGGCCAGGCGGCGGAACAACGAGTCGGTGCCGGCGTGCAGCGACACCCGCCGCTCGTCGGAGGTCACGAAGTCCGACGCCGGCACGATGGCCGGGTTCTTGTTGCCCAGCCGTTCCCGCACCTGGCGGTCGAGCCCGTAGGCGGTCACCGAGTCCTCGCTCGAGCGCAGCGCCGCTTCGTACAGCGCCAGGTCGATGACTTGGCCCGAACCGGAGCCGAGATCGCGGTGGTACAGCGCGGACACGACCGAGAACGCCGCGAGGTAGGCGCTCATGTAGTCGATCACGCTGTACCCGCTGCGCACCGGCGGCCGCTCCGGTTCGCCGGTCACGTACGTCAATCCGCTGTACGCGCTGGCGATCCGGTCGAACGCGCCGCGGTCGCGGTACGGCCCGGTCAGGCCGAACCCGGTCAGGTAGAGCAGCACCGCACGCGGGTTGAGCGGCCGCAGGTGCTCGGGCAGCATGCGGTACCGCTCGAGCGTCGGCGGGCGGAAGTTCGTGACCACGACGTCGAAGTGCGGCACGAGCCGGTGCAGCAGGTCCTGGCCTTCTCGCGTGCGCAGGTCGAGCGCGACGGACTTCTTGTTCCGCCCCTCCTGCAGCCAGCCCGGTGACCGTCCACCGCCGCGGGTGAAGTCGCCGACCTTCGGGTCTTCGATCTTGACCACGTCGGCGCCGAAGTCGCCGAGGATGGTCGCCGAGACCGGGCCCGCGAGCACGGTCGCGGCGTCGAGCACCCGGACGCCGGCCAGCGCGTCGCTCATTTGCCTTGGGCCGCATCGATCACGAGCGAGAGGTCGATCAGCTCTTCGGGCTTCACCGGGCTGTCGACCTGCAGCGTGCCCGGCACGGACTGGTACATCTTCTGCAGGCTCGCGACCGACTGGGCGGGCACGTCGAAGTCGAACGGCACGGACGGCGCGATCCGCAGCGTCTCGACCTTCGTGCCCAGCTGCTGCGCCATCTTGGTCATCACCTCGGTGTCCTGGTGGTAGTCGCCGGAGAGGTGCGTGTTCACCGTCCGCTCCACCGCGCGGAAGAACGCGACGCCCGCGTCCCGGTTCGAGCCGAGCAACCGGGTGGTCGCGAAGTAGCCGGCGATCTGCATGGTGGCGGGATAGCCGCCTTCGGCCTGGAACGCGACGCCCGGCTTGATGCTCGCGGTGAAGGGCGGGCCGACGGTCGCGCCGTCGAGCGAGCCGTTGTTGAGCGCCTGCACCATCGCGGCGATGTCGCTGAACGGCGTCATCCGCACGTCACTGGGCTTGAGACCGCCCTTGGTGATGAGGTCGTAGAGCCCGTACTCCGACGGCGCCGCCAGCGCGCCGGGGTTGACGCCGATGTTCTTGCCCTTCAGCACGGCCGGGTCGAAGTCCGCGGCCTTGCTGCCGTACTTGGTGCTCATGTAGACGCCGCTGTCCGGAGCGGCCGAGGCGACGCCCGAGACCCAGCGGATCGGCACGCCGTGGCGCAGCGCGTTGAAGACCAGCGCCTGAGCACCGGCGTAGACGAGGTCGATCTTGTTCTGGCCCAGCAAGGTCAGCAGGTTCGGGACCGTGTCGGTGACGAACGTGACGTCGAGGTTCTCCTTCGCGAACTCGCCGTAGGTCTGCGCGAGCAGCGCGGGCGCTTCGAGCTCCAGCTTGGACGGGATGCCGACCTTGAGCGACGCGCGCTGCCCCAGCGGCTTCGGCGCCGGTGTGCCCGGCTTGCCGGACAGGCTTACGCCCGCGGGCAGCGCGGACACCTGCTTGGCCGCGCTCGCCTGATCCTGCTGGGTCGACGGGGCGCATGCGCTGGTGACGACGAGCGCGGCCGTGGCGACGGCGGCGCACAGCACGCGAGCGGTGGGGTTTCCGGACATGGTTCTCCTGCCGACGAAAGGGTCAGGAGCGGCGCAGACGCGGCCGCTGCTGCGGGACGGCGAACTTGAGCGCGAGGGTCACGAGGCCGGTGAAGACCACCCCGATGATCCCGGCGACGATCACGCCGGCGTACATCGTGCCGGGGTCGAAGACCTGCGACCGCTGGAAGATCAGGTACCCGAGGCCGCTGTCGCCGGACACCATCTCGATGCCGACGATCACCAGGATCGCGATGCCCGCGGTGAGCCGGATCGAGGTCGCGATGGCGGGCAGCGCGGCGGGGAGGATGACGTGGCGCAGCAGCTGGGTGCGCTTCGCGCCGAGGACTTCCGCGGCGTCGCGGTAGCCCTGTTCGACCGAGATCACCGCCGTCGTCGAGGCGAGCACCACGATGAAGAACACCGACACCGCGACGAGCACGATCTGCGGCAGGCCGCCGAGGCCGAACACGAGCAGGAACACCGGGAACAGCGCGAGCTTCGGCAACGTGTAGAGCGCGACCAGCGTGTGCTCGAGCGCGGCACGGGCGATCCACGACAGCCCGAGCAGGACACCCAGCGCGACCCCCGCGACGACGCCGGCGCCGTAGCCGATCAACAGCTTGCGGAGGGTGTCGAGCGTCGCGTCCGTCATCACGCCGTCCTGGAAGGACTGGACGCCGGCCTGCCAGATCGCGCTCGGCGCCGGGAAGAACCGCGTGTCGAGCAAGCCGAACCGAGCGGACAGCTCCCACGCGGCGATGAGCACGATCGGCGTGGCCCAGGCGAGGGTGAGCGTGATCGCGCGGCGGCGCCGGGCGTGGCGCTGGGGCGAGAGCTCGGCGGCACCGGGGGTGCGCCGCACGAGCTCGCGACCACCCAGCCGGTCATGCGACGTCATGAGCGTGCTCACGTTCTTCCACCTCACCTTTCAGGAGCCGCCAGATCTGGTCTTCGAGGGCACCGAACTCGGCCGTGGCACGCGCGGCCCGGGTGCGCGGCCGGGCGAACGGGACCTCGATGTCGGCGAGGATGCGACCCGGTCGCGAGGACATGACGACCACGCGGTCGGCCAGCAGCAGCGCCTCGTCGATGGCGTGGGTGACGAACAGGATCGTGCGCCGGTGCGCCTCCCACACCCGCAGCAGCTCCTGCTGCAGGACCAGGCGCAGCTGCGCGTCGAGCGCGGCGAACGGCTCGTCCATCAGCAGGACCTCGGGGTTGGCCACGAACGCCCTCGCCAGCGCGACGCGTTGCCGCATGCCGCCGGAGAGCGTGGCGGGGTAAGCCGATTCGAAGCCCGCGACGCCGGCGCGTTCGATCCAGTCGCGGGCGACCTCGTCGGCCCGCGCCCGGGCGACACCCGCGATGTCGAGCGGCAGGCGGACGTTCGCGAGCACGGTCTTCCACGGGAAGATGCCGTAGTCCTGGAAGACCATGGAGCACAGCGGCGATCCGGTGTCGACGCGGTCGATCACCAGCTCCCCCGCCGACGGCGCGGCGAGCCCGGCGACGATGCGCAACAAGGTCGACTTGCCGCACCCGGACGGGCCCACGATCGCGACGAACTGTCCTCTTTCGACGCTGAGGTCGACGGGCCCGAGCGCGTGGACCGCGTGGCCCCGCGCGACGAACGTCCGCTCGACGCCCGTCGCGCTGATCACGACGTCGGACATGCGGTCTCCTCCTGGTGGGTGTGCTCGAAGATCGTCGGGAACGGCCCGGTGGCGAGCCACTCACCCGCGTCGCGGTCGCCGTGGACGTGGTCGGCGAAAGCCGTCGCGACGGCGGAGATCGCGGCCGCGACCGGCCCGATCCCCTTGTCGTGCTGGGGGATCCCGCCGAGCTGGTGGTCACCGTCGCGGACCACGGCGAGGTGCTTGACCGCGGACCGAGCCCGGTCGAACGGCTCGCGGCGCCACTCGACGCCCTCGCCGCGGGCGCCGAAGTCACGCGTGCCGGTGACGACGAGCAGCGGCCGCTCGACGCCGGCCCAGGACTGTTCGGTCAGCCCGCGGTCACCACTTCCCTGCGGCGACAGGAGGATCCCGCCGGTGACGGCCGGGTGACCGAAGTCCGTGTCGTCGAGCCCGAACCCGGCGAGCCGGGTGCCGAGCAGGAGCTGCGCGGTGTAGGCGCCGAACGAATGCCCGGCGACGAGGACGCCGGTTCGCCGTGGCCCGAGCGAATCGAGCACCGCGTGGACCCGCCTGACCCGCGACAGCCAGTGCTGCGGGTCGAACAGCAAGGCGTGCATCTTCTGCCTGGACACGGGATCCGCGGCCCACGTGTGTTCGTCCACATCGGACAATCCGAACCGCGGCCCCGCGAGTTCGAAGGCGTCGAGGAACTGCGGGTGCAGCACCGGGTACCCGTGAGAAGCGAGGTGCCGGCCGAGGCCGGCGTACCCGCGGTGACTCCCGCCCAGCCCGTGGCACAGGACGACGACCGGCCGCGGCCCGGCGGTTTCGGGCTCCTGCGTGAAAACGGCGACCGGCTGCCCGTCCACCGTCGTCCACTCGTCGGTTTCGCCCGTGCGGACCCGGTGCGGTCCCGGCCGGGTCCACCGGGGACCCCGGTCCTCGTTGCAGCCCACGTCGGCTCCTAACTAGCAAGTTGTTAGTAACGTAATGCTAGTTAAGAACCGCGGCAAGGACTGTCGCGGAAGTGGGGTGACGCGGGCACCCTCCGTGGCCGACCGTCCGCCACGGCTGAGCCTTACTCCAGGACATCATATGTCTCGGCAACTGATCATGAGTTCAGCGCCTTGAGATTGTCGAATTCAGCGAATGCTCCCCCGAAATCCGAGAATTGATCATATGATTGATACGCTGCTCTGCAGCCGCAGCCCAAGGAGCGCCATGACGAGGTCCCTGACCGACGAAGCGATCGACCGGATCCGGGAGTTCGTCCGATCCGGGCGGTTCCCCGCCGGGTCCAAACTGCCTCCCGAGCACGAACTCGCCACCGAACTGGGGATTTCCCGCAGTCCCACCCGCGAGGCCGTGAAGGCACTGGCGGTGGCCCGGGTCCTCGAAGTCCGCCGCGGTGACGGCACCTACGTCACGAGTCTCGCACCGAGCCTGTTGCTGGAAGGCCTGGGCAGCGCGGTGTCGCTCATGCGGGACGGCACCGTGCTCGAGCTGACCGAAGTGCGCCGGCTCCTGGAACCCGCCGCCACCGGGCTCGCCGCGACCCGGATCGACGACGCTCAGCTCCGCACCGTGGCCGAACTGCTCGACGCGATGCAGGAGGCGGTCGAGGACGTCGAACGCCTCACCGTGCTCGACGCCGCGTTCCACCGCGAGGTCGTCACGGCGGCGGGGAACGAAACCTTGACGGCGCTACTGGACGGCATTTCCTCGCGGACGCTGCGGGCGAGGATCTGGCGCGGCACCGTCGAACGGGGTGCGACGCACGAAACGTTGTCCCAGCACAAGGCGATCTACGACGCGCTGGCCGGCCACGACCCCGCCGTGGCGACCGCGGCCGCGCTGATGCACGTGGACACGTCCGAACGCTGGCTGCGCGCCCACCTCGCCGACTTCCCGAACCTCGAAGACGGGTAGCCGGTCCACCCTCAGTTCTGCCGTTTGCCGCTGGTGATCCGGGACATCACCAGCGCGACCAGGATGATCGTGCCGTTGAGCGCCCCGATCCACTGCGCGGGCACCCCGGCCAGCGTGAGCACGTTCTGGATCATGTACAGCAGCAGGATGCCGGTGAAGGCCCCGAAAAGCGTGCCACGACCGCCGTTCAGGCTGACCCCACCGATCACCGCCGCGGCGAAGACGGTGAAGATGTAGCCGTTGCCCTGGGCCGCGGCCACGGAGGCGAGCCTGCCCGAGAGCAGCAGCCCGCCGACCGCTGCCAGCACGCTCGCCCCGATCAGGACGATCCACACGATCCGATCGGTCCGGATACCGGCGGCCTTCGCCGCGTCCTCGTTGCCGCCGATCGCGTAGAGGCTGCGGCCGAACCGGATGTAGCCGAGCAGGACGACGCCACCGGCGAACAGGAGCACGCAGATCCAGATGGAGGCCGGGACCCCGGCCCACAGCGTGGTGCCGAGGTAAAGCATCGAATCGGACATGCCGAAGAACGTCTGGCCGCCGGAGATCCCGGTCAGCAGGCCGCGCAGCACGATCAGCATGCCGAGGGTGACCACGAACCCGCTCAGCCCGAACCGGACGATCAGCAGGGCGTTGAGCGCACCGACCAGCACCCCGACCACGAGCACCACGGGGACCGCCGTCCACGGGGGCAGGACCCCGAGCGAATGGCCGCCGTCGATCGTCAACCAGGCCGCGACGCCGGGAGCCAGGCCGAACGTGGACTCCAGCGAGAGGTCCATCTTGCCGACGACCAGGACCAGCGTCTGCGCGAGCACCAGCAGGGCGATCTCCGACATGGTCTGCAGGATGTTGATCACGTTGTCGTACTGGAGGAACACGGGGTTCACCAGCTGGCCCACCACGGCGATCGCGATGATGCCGGGAACCAGGGCGAAGTCGCGCACGCGGGCGAAGGCGATGCGCCGCGGCGGTCGGGCGGCGGCGGGCTCGGTCTGCGCCTCGGTGCGCAAGGCGGTGGGGCTATCCGGCATCGAGGTCGACTCCTTCCATGGCGGCCACGACCTCGCGGTCCTGCCAGCCGGCGGGTATTTCGGTGGTGAGCCGTCCGTGGACCATGACGAGCACGCGGTCGCAGAGGCGCAGGTCGTCCAGCTCGTCCGAGGCGATCAGCACGGCGGTGCCCCCGGCGGCGGCTTCGGCCACCTTGCCGAGGAGGAACTCCTTCGACCGCACGTCCACCCCCGCGGTGGGAGTGATCAGCACGAGCAGCCGGGGGTCACCCGCGAACGCCCGGGCCATGACGACCTTCTGCTGGTTGCCACCGGAGAGCGCCGACACCGCGAGCTTCGGGCCGGGTGTCTTCACCTCCAGCCGCTCGATCATCGTCCCGGCCAGCCGGTCACGGAGGCCGGACCGGACGAAGATGCCCGGGCCGAGCCGGTCCATGACGGACATGGTGGTGTTGTCCGCGATCGACATGTCCGGCACGAGCCCCTGGTGGTGGCGGTCCTCCGGGACGAAGCCGATCCCGGCGGCGAGTGCCGCCGGGACGTCGCCGGGGCGAGGGCGGTGCTCCCCGACGAGGATGGTTCCCGAGCCGGCCGCCCGCAGCCCGGTCAGCGTCTCGGCGACCTCGGTCTTGCCGCTTCCGCCGGCCCCGGCCAGGCCGACGATCTCCCCCGGCGCGACGTCGAAGGAAACGCCGTCGTAGCTGGGGGCGAGGCTCAGCTCGCGCACCCGGAGCACCGGTGACGCGCCGAGCCGGACGGAGGAGGCGCGTTCTTCGGCCACGACGGCGTTCTCCCCGGTCATCGCCGCGACGAGGTCGGTCTTCGGCAGCTCGGCGACCGGCGCGGACAGGACGTGCCGGGCGTCGCGGTAGACCGTGACCGTGTCGCAGATCTCGTAGACCTCCTGCAGGTGGTGACTGATGAACAGGAAAGTCACGCCTTGCCGCTGCAGGTCGGCGATGTGGCCGAACAGCCGGGTGATGGCGCCGCCGTCCAGCTGCGCGGTCGGTTCGTCGAGGATGACGAACCGCGCGCCGAAGGACAGCGATCGCGCGATCTCGACGAACTGCCGCTGCTCGACGCCGAGCTCGCCCGCGGGCCGGCGGACGTCGACGTCCACCGACCAGCGTTCGAGCAGCTCGGCGGCCTTCCGGCGCACCGCAGACCAGCGGACGAACCCGCCCCGGGTCTCCTGCCGGTTCAGGAACAGGTTCTCCGCCACCGAAAGGTCGGGGATGATCGTCGAACGCTGGTACACGCAGGCGACCAGCGAACGCCACCTGTCCCGATCGGACGGTCCCGGGGCGCGCTCGCCGTTCACCAGCAGGGAGCCGGAGTCCGGCTCGGTCAGGCCGGTGAGGATGGAGACGAGCGTCGACTTTCCGGCGCCGTTGCGGCCGACGAGCGCGTGCGTCTGTCCCGGCAGGACGGTGAGGTCGGCGTGGTCCAGCGCGACGGTGGCGCCGTAGCGCTTGACCACCTGCCGTGCTTCGACGACCGGCACGGTACTCATGTTCGCCTCCTCCACGAGAGCTCGAGCGGTCAGCTCTTGCTGTTGCCCCACAGGGACTGGTCGTCGACCTTGACGCTGGAGACCGGCCCGAAGGCGGCACCGTCCGCGGTGACCAGGGGCGCGGCCAGCTGGTCCTCCATCAGGCCGTCGCGGATCTGCACGATGGTGCTGCCGTGGTCGGTCTTGCCCGGCACCGGCGTCTTGCCCGCGATCGCGTCCTTGAGGTACTGCAGCGCGTACTTGGCGAACAGGTCCGCGGGCTGGGAGACCGTCGCATCCATTTCGCCCGCACGGATCTTCTCGAGCTCCTCGGGGATACCGTCGTTGGACACGATGAACACGTGCTTCGGGTCGGCCGCCGGCACGAGCAGGTTCCGCTGCTTCAACAGCTGCAGCGTCCCCGACAGCGCGAAGCTGGACTGCATGTAGACACCCTTGATGTCCGGGTTCGCGGTCAGCCGCGTCTGGAGTTTCTGGGCCGCGGTGCCGGCGTCCCAGTTGGTGGCTTCCCCGAAGACCGTGATCCCGGGGAAGTTCTGCTTCATGCAGTCGTTGAAGGCCTCGGTGCGGTCTCGCCCGTTGATCGACGCGAGGTCGCCCTGCAGCATCACGACCTTCCCCTGGCCGCCGAGCTTCGTGCCGAGGAACCGGCACGCCTTTTCCCCGTAGGCGCGGTTGTCGGCCCGCACGACCATGTAGACGTTGCCCTGGTCGGGACGGGTGTCGACGGACACCACCGGGATCTTCTTCCCGGCCAGCTGCTGCAGGGTCGGGATGATCGCCGCGGTGTCCTGCGGCGCCATGACGACGCCCTTGACGCCCTGGCTGATCATCGTCTGCACGTTGGCGGTCAGGTTGGCGACGTCGTTCTGCGAGTTCGTCGTCTTGAGCTCGAAGCCGTCCTGGCCGGCGAACTGCGGCACGTACTTGATGTAGGCGTTCCAGAAGTCGGTGTCCGAACGGGGATAGTCGACACCGACGACGGTTCCGCCGGCCGCGGAGGTGCCCCCGCCGCCACTACAGCCGGCGAGCACCGCCGCGGTGAGCGCGCCGGCGACAACGGCGCACAGGGACCGGATCTTCATGACCTCTCCTCGCTGAAAGGGTGGGGACGACCGCAGCGGTCACGCGACCACCACGGTTTCTTCGTGCCAGGCCGGGCCGTCGGGGAACCGGTAGCGCGCCACGGATTCGGCGTGCAACCGGGCCCCGAGCCCGGGCCGGTCCGGCGCCAGGTACCTCCCCCGCTCGACCCGCACCGGGTCGACGAAGTGCTCGTGCAGGTGGTCGACGTATTCGATGACCCGGTCCTGCCGGGTGCCGCTCACCGCGACGAAGTCGAACATCGCCAGGTGCTGCACCATCTCGCAGAGCCCGACACCGCCGGCGTGCGGGCACACCGGAACGCCGAACTTCGCGGCCAGCACCAGGATCGCGATGTTTTCGGTGACCCCGGCGACCCGGCTCGCGTCGAGCTGGAGGATGTCGATCGCCTCCGCCTGCAGCAGTTGCTTGAACATCACCGCGTTGTGCGTGTGCTCGCCGGTGGCCACTTTGATCGGCGCCACCGCGCGGCGGATCGCGGCGTGGCCGAGCACGTCGTCGGGCGAAGTCGGCTCCTCGATCCAGTACGGGTCGAACTCCGCCAGCGGCCGCAGCCAGGCGATGGCCTGGCCGACGCCCCACGCCTGGTTGGCGTCGATGGCGATCCGCACGTCCGGCCCGACGACCTCGCGCGCCAGCCGCAGCCGCCGGACGTCTTCGTCGAGGTCGGCGCCGACCTTCAGCTTGATCTGGGTGAAGCCGTCCTCGACCGCCTCCGCCGCGAGCGCCGCCAGCTTCTCCGGCGAATAGCCGAGCCAGCCGGGAGTGGTGGCGTAGGCGGGGTAGCCCGACGCGAGCAGTTCGGCCTGGCGAGCCGCCCGGCCCGGCTCGGCGCGGCGGAGGATGTCCAGGGCTTCGTCGCGGGTAAGCGCTTCCTGGAGGTACCGGAAGTCGATCAGGTCGACCAGCTCCGCCGGCGGCAGCTCGGCGAGCAGCCGCCAGACCGGCTTGCCTTCGCGGCGCGCCCGCAAGTCCCACACGGCGTTGACGATCGCCGCCGCGGCCATGTGGATCGCGCCCTTGTCGGGGCCCAGCCAGCGAAGCTGGCTGTCGCCGGTCAGGCGGCGCGAGAAACCCCCGAGGTCGGCGAGCGCGTCGTCCACCGGCATTCCCGCGATCAGCGGCACCAGGGCCCGGACCGCGGCGACCTGCACGTCGTTGCCGCGTCCGACGGTGAACGCGAGGCCGTACCCCTCCTGACCGGCGCTCGTGCGGATCGTGACGTACGCGGCGGAATAGTCCGGTTCCGGGTTCATCGCATCCGATCCGTCCAGGCTCAGCGAAGTCGGGAAGCGCACGTCGACGGCTTCGATCGCACTGATCACCTCGGGCACGGTCGCCACCTCTTCACTCGACAGCGAATCAGACAACATACGTATGGCTACGCTCTACCCGAGTAAAAGTCCAGAACTCCGATAATTTAGCGAAAGTCTGGTTGAGACATCATACGTCTGCTAATGTCGGCGACGCTGGACCGTGAAAGAACCCGTCGTAGCCGGAGCACTGCCGCTGAGACGATTGCGGGGTCACGATGACTGCTGGACCAAGCGCCACTTCCCGAAGAACAGCACTGAAGTACCTGGGTGCGGGCAGCGCGACGATGGCCGCGGGCACGCTGCTGGCGGCGTGCACCGGCGTCCAGGAAGCCCAGAACGGTGGCAAAGCGGGCCCGTTCCCGAGCACGCCGGGGTGGCGGTTCGTGTTCGTCAACCACGTCACCACGAACTCCTTCTTCGTCCCCACCCGGTCCGGACTGGCCGACGCCGCGGCGTTGCTCGGCGTACCCGAGCCGCAGTGGACCGGCTCGGAGAACGGCAACGTCGCCCAGATGGCGAGCGCCATGGACACCGCGATCAACAGCAAGGCCGACGGGATCGCCATCGCCCTGACCGACGACAACGCGTTCGTCGACCTCACCAAGCGCGCGCTGGGCGCGGGCATCCCGGTGATCGCCTACAACGCCAGTGCGGCGGGCAACTACCCGCTCACCTACGTCGGGCAGGACCTGTACCTGTCCGGGTTCCGGATGGGGCAGCGCATCGCGCAGAAGGTCACCTCCGGCGACATCCTGGTCGGCATCGCCCAGCCGGGCGGCAACAACGTCCAGCCGCGGCTCGACGGCATCACCGACGCGCTGAAGCAGGCCGCGCCCGGCGTGCGCGTCCAGTCGGTGAACACCGGCGCCGAGCAGGCCGGCGAACTGAACGCCATGACCGCCGCGTACACGGGAAACACCGCGGTGAAAGGGATCTACGCGGTCGACGCCGGCAGCACCGCCGCGTGCGCGAAGCTGATCGCCGACCGCAAGCTGACCGGCAAGATCGGCAGCGGCGGGTTCGACCTGCTCGACGACACGGTCACCGGGGTGAAGGACGGTGCGCTCGACTTCACCATCGACCAGTCCCCCTACCTCCAGGGTTTCCTTTCGGTGCTGTACCTGTACCTCTTCCGGCTGTCCGGCACGCTGGTCGCACCGCCGGTCACCGACACCGGCCTGACGTTCGTCACCAAGGAGAACGTCGGCCCGTACGCGTCGGCCGGCAGCAGGTTCGAGGGCGGCGCCAAGAAGGACGTCATCGCGATGCCGAGCTCGATCCCGTTGCCGCCGGCGTCGACGTCGAGCCGGTAGGCGCCGGCGATGTCGTTGAGACCGATGCTGCTCGGCGTGATGCACGTCAAGGAGCTGAGCATCCTGCTGGTCACGATCGCCGCGGGAATCTACTTCACGGTGGCCAGCGGAGCGTTCAACTCCGTGGACAACTACATGACGATCGCGCAGTACGTCGCGCCGTGGTCGATCATCGCCGCGGGGCAGGTGATGCTGCTGATCTGCGGGGAGATCGACCTGTCCGCCGGCTTCGTGTTCACCCTCGCCCCGTTCATGGTGATGCAGTTCTTCGTCAACGGCTGGCCGTTGTGGCTCGCGCTGCTCGGCGCGGTCGCGGTGAGCACGCTCGTCGGGGTGGTGAACGGGCTGATCCGGACGGTGCTGGCGATCCCGTCGTTCATCACGACACTGGGCATGGCGTTCCTGTTGCAGGGCCTGGTCCTGATCATCTCGAACGCCCGTCCGGTCGCCGCGCCGAAGGACAGCTGGGTGGTCGACGTCTTCGGCGGGGCGCCCTGGACGGAGTTCCTGTGGGCCGTCGGTCTGGTCGTCGTCATGCAGGTGGTGCTTTCGGCGACCCGGTTCGGCATCCACACGCAAGCCACCGGAGGGAACCCGGTCGGCGCCGCGGAGTCGGGCATCGCGATCAACCGGGTGAAGGTGGTCAACTTCGCGATCACCAGCACCCTGGCCGGGCTCGCCGGCATCCTGCAGGGCACCCGGGTCGGCTCCTACGACCCGACCAACGGCGGGTTCACGACGATGTTCTTCGCGGTGGCGTCGGCGGTGATCGGCGGCACGGCCCTGCTCGGCGGGGCCGGCACGGTCGCTGGCGCGTTCCTCGGCGCGCTGCTGCTCGGCATCGTGTTCGACGGGTTCAACCTGACCGGGGTCAGCGCGAACGCCTTCAACGTCGTGCTCGGCGCCGCCATCCTGCTCGCCATGGTGCTGAACGTGACGCTGATCGTGGTGCGCAAGCGCGTCGGATCCCGGGAGCTGACATGACCGGCGAACCGAGCACCGAGGTCATCCGGGTCGAGGGCGTCAGCAAGAAGTTCGGCCCGGTGACCGCGCTCGCCGACGTCAACCTGCACGTGCGGCGCGGCGAAATCCTCGGGCTCATCGGGGACAACGGCGCCGGCAAGTCCACGCTGATCAAGATCCTCACCGGCTACCACCAGCCCGACGGCGGGCGCATCCTGTTCGAGGGCGAGCCGACCACGCTGAAGTCCGTGGTGCACGCGAGATCGCTGGGCATCGAGACGGTGTTCCAGGACCTCGCGATGGTCAATGACCTGCCCGTGTACCTGAACCTGCACCTCAACCGCGAGCTGACCCACCGCCCGCTGCCGTTCCTGCGGCGCCGCGAGATGAAGCGCCGTGCCCGTGAAGCACTGGACTCGATCGGGATCGACATCCCGTCGGTGACCGCCGAGGTGGGCATGCTGTCCGGGGGCCAGCGGCAGGCGATCGCGGTGGCCCGGTCGGTGTACTCGCAGGCGAAGCTGCTGCTCCTCGACGAGCCGCTCGCCGCCATGGGCGCCAAGGAGAGCGCGGTGATCCTGCGCCTGCTGCGGGAGCTGAAGCAGCGCGGCGACATCGCGATCATCCTGATCGCCCACAACTACGGGCAGGTGACCGACGTCTGCGACCGGGTGAACCTGTTGCAGCACGGCGAAATCACGTTCGACCGGCGGTCCGCGGACACCTCCGTGGCCGAACTCCTCGAACTGGTGAACGCGGAGTACCGCCTCGACGGCAAGCACTGACCCCCAGCTGGTCCCGCACTGCTCGGACGATCTTTCGTCATTCCGCGATGCCCAGCAGCGCGGCTTCGAGCGCTATCAGGATTTCCGCGGTCGCTTTCGGGTCGCCGAGGGAGCGACCGGTGGCCGACTCGATCCGGCGCAGCCGGTGCCGGACCGTGTTGGGGTGACAGAACAGGACTCCCGCGGCGTCCGACGCCGATCCCCCGTTGTCCCGCCACGCCGCCAGGGTGTCGAGAAGTACCTTGCTTTGCTCGGCGGGCAGGTCGAGGATCGGCCCGAGCACGGCGTGGCGGACCCGCCGCATCGCATCGGGCGCGCTGACCGCCGCGACGGCGAGGGGAAAGTCGTCGAACATCGTCACGTGCGGGGCGCCGGCGACGGTGCTCGCCAGCGCGATGCGCGCGAAGCGCAGCGCGGCCGCCGTCTCCGTCAGTGCCGGGTAAGGCGGGCTGATGCCGATCCGGCTGCGCGCCGACGCCGTCAGAGTCGTCTTGAGCGGGTTCAGGTCGGCGTCGTTCTCGAAGCGCACGATCCCGATCTGGGCGTCCGGCATCAGCCGCCAGGCCGATCCGATGCGGTGTGCCCGCAGGCGGTTCTCGATGCCGGGCAGCGCCTCCTGGGCCAGGTGCACCGATTCGGCCGCGACCACGACGAAGGGCCCGCGTTTGGGCAGGCGAAGCACGTCCGCGACCTCCCAGACGGACGTCTCGTGCAGCGGACGTCCTTCCAGGAGGGCGCCGACCAGGGCCGATCGCTCGCCCTCGTTCCGCAGCACCAGTGCCATCGTCGCCTCGCGGTGCGCGGCGGCCATCTCCTCGGCGAAGGTGTCGTGCGCGGACCAGAGGTCGGAGGCCGCGTCCACCAGCGCCTGGTCGGACACCCGTTCCCGCGCACGGGAATGCTGCACGAGGCCGTGCCAGATCTGGCCGAACAGGACGCGGAAGGCCGCCATGACCATCGACAGCGGCACCCCTTGCTCGGCTCGGAGCGCACCGGTCGTCCGGGCCGCCGAAACGTCGGCGAACCGGTCCTCGCGCAACGACCGGAGGACGTACTCGAGGTTGCCCCGCACCGATCGCCTCAGGTCGTCGGCCGACACGACGCCGCGGGTGGCGTAGAACTCGACGCGGGCCTCGATCGCGGACGCGATCTCGTCCGCGAACTCGTCGATGGTGTCCAGCAGCCGCCCGGCGAGGGCCACGAGCTCCGGATCCGGCCCGCTCGTGGCCTCGCGTCGCGTCACCCGGTCAGCTTAGGCTTGTCCTCACCCGTTTCCTCCGCTCGCCGCGGCGACGATCAGCTCGATCGTCTCGGCCGGCTTGCTGATCATCGCGACGTGCGAGCCGGCGACCTCCACCGTCTGCGCTCCGGCGCGCTTCGCCATGGCCCGCTCGGCTTCCGGCGGGATCGTGGCGTCGTCGGCGGCCACGAGGTACCAGCTCGGGATGGCCCGCCAGCCGGGCACCCCGGACGGGGTGGACAGGCAGGAGAGCGCGAACCCGCGCTGGGCGACGGCCATGAAGGCGGCGAGCTCCGCGTCCAGGTCGGCGCAGAACAGCTGGTGGAAGTACGCCGGGTCCAGGTAGCCGTCGGCGTCGCCGTCGGGCGCACCCGGGTAGGGGCGCTGAACCAGCCGCTGCCCGAGCTCGGTCTTCCCGTCGCCCAGGGCGATGGACTCGAGCAACGTCTCGCCCTCGTCCGGCGCGAACGCGGCGATGTAGACCAACGCCCGCACGTTCGGGTTGCCCGTGCTCGCGTTGGTGATCACGCAGCCGCCGTACGAGTGGCCGGCGAGCACGACATCGCCTTCGATCGTCGACACGAAGTCCCTCAGGTAATCGGCGTCGGCGGCGACTCCGCGCAGCGGGTTGGCCGGCGCGAGGACCTGGTACCCGCGCTCACGCAGGCCGTCGGCGACCGCCTGCCAGCCTGAAGCGTCGGCGAACGCGCCGTGGACCAGGACAACGGTGGGTAGTGCGGGAGCGGTCATGACGAGCCTCGTTCCGGTGCGGGGTGAAAGGGTTGCCGCCCTTCACGGTGCAGCAGGGTAGGCATTCGCGCGATGTCCCCGATCACCCGGAACGAGGCCGCTCGTTGTCCGTCCGGACAACCGCCACCCGACAGCACTCCTGTGCGGTCAATCGGCTCATTCGACGGCGGTGAGCAATTTCCGCTCCCGTACCGCGAGGGCGGACAGCGTCTTGTAACCGTGGTCGTCGAACACGACGACCACCGTGTCGTCGTCCGCGGACATCACGACGCCGCGGCCCCACTCCGCGTGCTCGACCGCGCTGTTGACGGGAAAAGCCCCGCCCTCGGACGACTTCGCTTCGGCGGTACCGGCGATGCAGGTGTCGCAGTTGCCGCAGGGCTGTTCGAGCTGCTCGCCGAAGTAACCGAGGAGGAACTGGCGGCGGCACCCGGTGGTCTCGGCGTAGCCGCGCATCATGTCGATCCGGGACCGGATCAGCCGCCCGTGCGCCTCGGCGGCCTCGACGCCCTGTTCGACGGCCTGGCCGGGATCCACATCGGAATCCCGGTATTCGAGGCGGCCTTCGGTGGTGACGCCGACCGAGCCCGTCTGCTCCAGCAGGTTGACCGCTCTGGTGCGCTGGGCCGCCGAAACCGTCACCGCCTTGCCGAGCTCGGCCGGTTTCAGGGGCGCGTCGTGCTCGGCGAGGGTGGTGGCCACCTCCGCCAGCGCCTGCTCGGGCGCCTTCGCCGCGGTGAGGAACTTCTGCCGGCCGAGGTCCCGCGGCCGGTGGTACAGCGTGATTTCCGCCGGTTCGCCGTCGCGGCCGGCGCGGCCGATCTGCTGGTAGTAGGTGTCGAGCGACTCCGGCGCCGACGCGTGCAGCACGAACCGCAGGTCGGCCTTGTCGATCCCCATGCCGAACGCCGAGGTCGCCACCACCGCGTCGAGGGCGCCGTTCAGGAACTCCTCGTGCACCCGTTCGCGGTCGGCCGCCTTCATCCCGGCGTGGTAAGCCGCCACGCGGACGCCCTCTTCGGCGAGCTCCTCGGCGTAGGTCTCGGCGTCCTTGCGGCTGGTGACGTACACCAGCCCGGGCCGCGTGGCCGGGTCCGCGGTCAGTGCGCGCGTCCGGGTGATGACGGCCTGGCGCCGGTCCTCGTCGTTCGGCAGCGGATCGACCCCGAGACGCAGGTTGGGCCGGTCGAAGCTCGCGAGCACCTCCCGGTGCTCGCGCAGCCCCAGCCGGTCCGCGATGTCGGTGCGGACGGGCAGCGCCGCGGTCGCCGTCAGGGCGATCACGCGGGGGCGCCCGAGCCGCTCGATCACCGGCGCGAGGCGCAGGTAGTCCGGCCGGAAGTCGTGGCCCCACGCCGAGACGCAGTGGGCTTCGTCCACCACGAACAACGAGACGCCCAGCTCGGCGACCGCGTCGAGCACCTCGTCGGAGGCCAGCTGCTCCGGGGACAGGAACAGGTACTCGGCATCGCCCCGGCGCACCGCCTCCCACGCGTGCTTGCGCTCGGCGGCGCGTTGCGCGGAGTTCACGGCGACCGCCTCCGGGGCCCGGCTGTCCTCGATGCCCTCGATCTGGTCGTGCTGCAGGGCGATCAGCGGCGACACCACCAGCGTCGGGCCGTCCAGCAGCAGCGCGGGCACCTGGTAGATCGCCGACTTGCCCGCTCCGGTGGGCAGCACCGCGAGCACGTCGTGGCCGGCCATCACCTGCTCCATCGCCTCCAGCTGCTCGTCGGTGAGCCGCTTCCAGCCGAAGTTTTCCGCCGCGACACGGCGGAGTTCGTCCCGTCTTCCTGTCATCCGGCGGAGTTACCCGGGCTTCGCCGGCGGAAACCACGAGCGACGCCGCGGACGGCCGAGAAGACGGCGCCCGCCACCAGCACCCACGGCCCTGCGACGAGCAGCGGGTCCAAGGCCTGGTGCTTGACGTCCGCGCGCTTTTTACCGATGCGGGACGAGAACCCGTGCCGGGAGAACTCGCTCAGCACCCCGGTTTCGGTGATGGGGTTGTCCGGGCGGGTGGTGGCGAACGAACGCAGGTGGTGCTCCCACGCGTCGACCCGGTCGGCCGCCAGCAAGAGCAGCCAGTGCGCCGCGCGGCCCTCGCTGTACTTGCGGTACGAGAACTTGCGTATGGCGCCGGAGATCCCCTTCGGCGGACACGAGGTCCCGAAGACCGGGGTCAGGAACGCGTGCTCGATCGACCGCTCGCGAGGCCACTTCTCCGGCTGCCGTTCCGGGAAGTCCCAGTGGGCGCCGGAGCGGTCCTCCTGCCACTGCAGCTTCGGTACCGACGGCCGGTTCTTCGGGTCCAGGTCGGCGCCCCAGCCCGGGATCCGGGCGCGCAGTTGTTCGCTGGACTCGGCGAGCGGGGGCCGTTCGGAGGTGTAAGCCATGGTCGGTCCTTTCCTCAGCCGGCGTTCGCGACGATGAGCGGCTTGATGCAGCCGTCCAGCTTCGCGGAGAAGATGTGGTAGCCCTCGGCGATGTGCTCGAGCGGGATCCGGTGGGTGACGATGTCGCTCGGCTTCAGGTAGCCGTTGCGGATGTGTTCGAACAGCCGCGGCCACTGGCGCTTGACCGGGCACTGGTTCATCCGCAGCGTCAGGCCCTTGTTGAGCGCGTCGCCGAACTTGACGGCGCTGAACATGGGGCCGTAGGCGCCCATCACCGACACCGTGCCGCCCTTGCGGACGCCGTCGATGGCCCAGTTGAGCGCCACCGGCGACCCGCCCTGCAGCTTCAGCTTCGCCGAGGTGACGTGCTGGATGAAGTTGCCGTCGGCCTCGGCGCCGACCGCGTCGATCGCGACGTCCGCGCCGAGGTGGTCGGTGATCTTCTTCAGGTGCACCACGATGTCGTCGTACTCGGTGAAGTTGTACGTCTCCGCGTGGGCGAAGGTCCGCGCCTTCTCCAGCCGGTACTCGAGGTGGTCGATGACGACCACCCGGCCCGCGCCCATCAGCCAGGCCGACTTCGCCGCGAAGAGCCCTACCGGACCGGCACCGAAGACCACGACGACGTCACCCTCGACGATCTCCCCCAGCTGGGCGCCGAAGTAACCGGTGGCCAGCGCGTCGGTGAGCAGAACGGCGTCCTCGTCGTCCAGCCAGTCCGGGATCACCGTCGGGCCGACGTCGGCGAACGGGACCCGCACGAACTCCGCCTGTCCCCCGTCGTACCCGCCGCAGGTGTGCGAGTAGCCGTAGATCCCGCCGACGGCCGTGGCGTTCGGGTTGACGTTGTGGCAGTTCGAGAACAGGCCGCGCGCGCAGAACCAGCACGTCCCGCAGTAGACGTTGAACGGCACCATGACCCGGTCGCCGCGCTGGAGGTTCCGCACGCCGGAACCGACGTCCTCGACCACCCCGATGAACTCGTGGCCGAAGGTCATGCCGACCCGGGTGTCCGGCATCATCCCGTGGTAGAGGTGCAGGTCCGAGCCGCAGATCGCGGCCGTCGTGACCCGCACGATCGCATCACCGGGGTGCTCGATCGGGGGAACGTCCTTCTCCTCGACGCGTACCTTGTACGGGCCGCGGTACACCATCGCGCGCACGGCGCCTCCTTCCGACGGGTCGTCCGGTGTACCCGGGCCCTGGTGGCCTAACCGCGCTCCGCACGGTGTTGGAGCCGGCGTCGAGCACCGCTTCCCGGACGGTGCGCTCGCCGAAGACCGAGCTGCCGGCGATGTCGTCGACGGCCACCGGTGCGCCGGTGGCCAGCGCGCGACCGCACGCCGTCGGGCTGCCGGCGTCGACGGTGGCGAAGAAGTCCAGGAACTCCCGGCTGAACCCGTGCTGGGCGCCGATGCTCAGCACACCCGGTGGAGGATCTGCAGGTCACACGCGTCCGCGCTGGTGAGAGCCGCGTCCAGGATGGCGTGCGCCACGGCCGCCGCGTCGGCGATGGCGAGGAATTCGGCATCGAACAGCACGGCGGCGGCAGTGCCCGCCCGGCGGCGGGCTTCGAGCGCCAACCGGCTCCGGGTGTCGCGGACCTCGGCATCGACCAGGCGCTGGTCGAACTCCGCCGCGAGCCGGCCGCGCTGGCGCGCGGACTGATGCCGGACCGCCGCGGCCGAACCCAGCAGCCGCCTGGTGTCGGGACCTGTCATCACCACATGGTCATACCCGGCCTGCGGCGTGTACAGGGCGTCCCGGCTCCACCGTGCGAATCGCGCGGCCCCGCGTCACGAGGAACCGCTACAGCCTCGCGACCGCCCACGGCATGAGTTTCCCGGCCAGCGCCCGGCTGTACGGCCGCACCAGTTCTTGCAGTTCGGCGCAGGCGGACTCGCCGATGTGAGCGTAAGGAGTGACGCTGTTCTCGTCGGTCGCCTTCTCGATTTCCGCCCGGCGGGCCGCGCCGGCGGGGGTGAACGTCGGGGTGGCGTCTTCGGTGAGCCAGTCTCGTTCGCGGAGGTCGGCGACGGCCCCGTTCCAGTCGTCCTCGGACCACGCCCGGGAGGTGCGCAGGGTCTCGGCGGGGACGGCACCGGAGGCGGCGTGGGTGATGAGGGCTTCGATGCCGCGCAGGCCGGCCGTCAGAAGGGCGGCGACGTGGGCGTCACCGCGGTACTCCCGGAGCAGGGTCTGCGCGTGCCACAGCACCAGGTGGGGCTCGGCGGGCCACGGCAGCGCCGCGTGGGCGGCGAAGAGGGGGCGGCCGGTGACGTCGCCGGTGACCGTCTCGGCGGCTTCACGGAGGAGAGCGGCGGCTCGGCGCATCTCGGGCGAGCTGATCGCGTCGCCCAGGACGCCGCGCAGGGCCTGGTCGCCCGCGGTGTGGCGGGCGGCGAGGACGGCGGCCGGGTCGGTCGTGGACCAGGCGGCGGTGATCGACTCCCCGACGAGGACCGGGTTGAAGTTGTAGAAGGTCGCGACCACGACCGGTGCCGGGACCGCGCCGAGCGCCGCCGACCTCGACGCGAAGTAGCCGGCGCGGCCGGTGAGTCCGAGCTGCTCGTACGCGGCAGCGGCTTCCGGGGCGAAGTAGATCATTCCGTGGTAGGGCTCGAGGAATCGCCAGGTCCGGCGCGCCGCTTCGATCACCGGGTCAACATACCATCCGGTCGGTACGGCGCGGCGGCGTTGTCCGATGGCACGCCGGATACCGCGACCGCGACGAGTGTCCGGTCGTAGCCGAGACGTCGGCCGGGCCGTTCGCGCCGTCGTCCGGCCGTGCCGAAGCCGCGGGATCGAATCACCCACGGGGCCCCGACCCGGCCGCGGCGACCGCGCCTTCACGGGTCGGGCCCCTGCTTCTCACGACACGAGCTGGCGCAACGGCCCGTTGGCGTCGGCGAAGTTGCGAGTGCTCATGGCCTGGACTCCGGCGGTGTGGTCTCCGTTGAACGGCGTGACCGTGCCGGGGCAGCCTGCCTTGACGGCGTCGGCGGGCGAGTTGAACCAGAAGCCGACGTGGAAGGTGTGGATCGGGGCGAACGCCGGATTGCCGGCCGCGTCCTGAGGGTGGACCACCGGCGCCGGTGCGGTGTTCGGCGCCACCGCGAAGGTTTCGACGTTGAACCGGCCGATCACGGTGACCGACGCGGTGCCGTCGTCGCCGGACTCCAGGTCACTCTGGTACCACGACACTCCGAACGGCGCGTTCGGCACCTGGGTGATGAACAGGTCGAACTCGGTGTCAGCCGGCAGGCCGGTCGCCCGCAAGGTCATGGTCTCGTTCTGCCCGTGCGTCACCACCCGCACTTTCGCACTGGCCGCCGCGAGGCAGTCGGCGTTGGCGGCCACGCCTGACCGGACCATGGCGAAGGTGATGCTGCTGTCCGCGGCGTCCGCCTGGGTGGCGGCCAAGGCGCCGGCGCCGAGCACGGTCACCCAGGCGGACGCCGCAGCGGCTGCGATGGGAAGTTTTCGGATTTTCACGGTGATCCTCCGGATTGTGGGTTGCGGCCCGGCGATGTCGTGATACGAAAACGGCACTGAGGAAGGGATTCGTGCACGGTGGCTCCCCACGCCGGATGCGCCGCTCGCCGGTCACGGTGCCAGCCACCGCTTTCAACCGGTCGACAGTCCGTCGACAGCGCTGGGGCGCGCGGTCGCGAATCGGGAGGTGGCCGGCAGCTTCGCGGCTGCCGCGAATGCTCCGCCACACATTCGTCACGACGATGCTCGACGCCGGCGTCGACCTACGGACAACCATGCGCTACGACCGGCTTTCCCAGGCGACGCCGACCCGGCTCGGTACTTCGGGTCACCACACGAAGGGAACGAGCCGAGCCCGGTCCTCGGCGAACTGCCGGTAGCGACCGCCCAGAGCTTCTTCGAGGGCGCGTTCCTCGATGCGGAGGCGGTAGATCAGGGCGACCAGCAACACAGCCCCGGCGCCCGCAGCGCTGACCCAGTTGCCCGTGATCAGACCGCCGCCGGAGAAGACGAGCAGCAGGCCGGTGTAGCTCGGATGGCGCAGGACTCGGTAGGGACCACGGTCCACGACGAGCTGATCTTCGCTCGTCCTCACCGTCACGGTGAAATACTTTCCCAGACTGACGAAGGACCACCAGCGCAGGAGCAGGCCAAGCCACACGATCACCGTCCCGAGCGGGAACACCCACGCTCCGCCGATGCCGGCAGCCGGACAAACCGCACGGCCGATCGGCCACAGCAGGATCGCGACGAAGAACACCGCCCTGAAGACGACCTCCGCGCGAACATCAACGAGTTTCGCGCCGCGACGGGTGCGGAACGCCTGCACCAGTTCACCCATCGCGAAGGCGCCGGCGCTGATGACCAGGACGACCCGGGCCACGTCCGACAGCTCTCCGAATGGTGCGAGCACAGCGGCATTGTCACACCGAAACACCCCACCTCACCATCGGGCGCCGCGCTGCCGTCCCGGCCGCGCGCTCATGCCGATGTGAGTGAGTCCCGGTGTCGGATCACCGGGACTCACTCGGCCGCTGGTGTCAGCGGTTCATCAGAGCGAAGACGCCCCAGCCGAGGTATTCGCGTTGATATCGGGCGTGGCGTACCGGAGCGGCGGTGAGTTCCGCGCGCAGCTGCTCGGCCAGCTCGTCGTCGGGATGGGCGTCCAGCCAGCGGCGGGTGTTGAGCCATTGAGCCGCGACGTAGCGGTCCCAGCTGTCCTGGTCGGCCAGGACCATCTCCACGACGTCACAACCCAGCTCCCCGAACTGTTCCAGCAGTTCCGGGAGGACGCGGAAGTCGTCTTCACTGGTGGCGTGACAGCCTTCGACGGTGGCCTGGTCCGGGGGTTGCCTGCGCCAGTACGGTTCGCCGATCAGCATCATGCCGCCGGGGCGCAGGCTGCGTCGGAGCAGGTCCACGGTGCCGGCAACGCCACCTCCGATCCAGGTCGCACCGACACACGACCCGATGTCGACCGGGTCGACGGCGACGTGGTTCGACGCGTCACCATGGGTGAAAGCGACCTGTTCGGCGACCTCCAGTTCGATCGCTCGTGCCCGAGCCGCGGCCAGGAACACGGTGCTGATGTCGACGCCGGTTCCGGTGATGCGGTGATCGCGGGCCCAGGTGCACAGCAGCTCGCCCGAGCCACAGGCCAGGTCGAGCATCCGAGTGCCGGGTGGTGGGTTGAGCGCCTCGCCCAGGGCGGCCAGTTTCCGGCTGGTGAGCGGGTTGTGGATGCGGTGGCTGCTCTCGCGGATGGTGAAGCTACGGGGTAAATCCACTTCGGGGATTCCTTACGTCCAAGGGGTAGTTCACAGTGGTCAGCGCCGACGGCCGGGCTACCCGGACATTCATGAAGTGCACCTCTTCGGACGGAAGGTCATACGGTTCGACGGAAGGCTAGGTGGGGCGCACGTGCCGGTCCACCGGTTATCGCGTCGACCCCGAACGCGCGCTCATGCCGGCTCGCCGAAGGTTGACCTTCACCCTCGGGGAAGCCCCAGAGTGGTCGTGACCGGGCGCCACGCCCGGAACGAGGAGCCCTCCATGAACATGGTCAGCATCGGCGAGTTCTCGCGGCTGTCACGGCTGTCGGCCAAGGCACTGCGGCTGTACGACGAACTCGGACTCGTGGTGCCGGCCCACGTCGACGCGGAAACCGGATATCGCTGGTACGCGGTCACGCAGCTGGACCACGCACGCCTGGTGGCCTCGCTGCGCCGGGCCGAAGTCCCGCTCACCCGAATCAGGGACGTCCTGGCCCTGGATCCGGCATCGGCCGCCGAGGCGATCAGGGGTCACTGGGCCGACGCCGAAGCCGAGCACGCCGCCCGGCGCGTTCTGGTGGGCCGCCTCGTTGATCACCTTCGAGGAAAGAAGTCCGGTATGTACGAGGTCACTGTCCGCGATATCCCCGAACGCAGCCTGCTCAGCCGGATCAGCCGGGTGCATCAGGACGAACTGGAATCCCTGACGCGGGAGCTGTTCATCCACCGGTTGCGCCGCGGCGGTGTGCCGCGCATCGAGGGGATAGCCGGCGCGCCGTTCGCGATCTATCACGGGGAGGTGAGCGGCGACAGCGACGGCCCGGTGGAATGGTGCTGGCCCGTCCCCGGGGACCGAGCCGCCGAGATCGCGGCCGGATTCCCCGATCTGACCCTGCGCACAGAGCCCGCCCACCAGGAAGCGTTCGTCCGCCAGGAGACGCCCGGCCGGTGGGCCGCCGGATCTCAGGTCGAGGTCGCGGTGGGTGCCCTCTTCGCCTGGGCCGCCGAGCAGAAACGCCATCCGTCCGGAGGCGTGCGCGGCGTACTGGTCCCCGTCCCCAGTATCCAGGGGACCGGGCCGTACGTCGAATCCGCCCTATCGCTGAGCTGAGCGGGCCAAGCCTCGCCGCGTGACGGGCAACGGCGCGCGACTCTTCATTCACGACCCAGGTGAGCCGGTGGCTTCCCGGGCGACGGCCCGGCTCGGTCCTTCGAGATCACCACACGTACGGGCTCCTCGATGCGGAGGCGGTAGATCAGGACGGCGAGCAAACATAACGACGAGCTGATCTTCGGCGGTCTGCGCCGCCACGGTGAAGTACTTTCCCCGGCCGGCAAAAGACCACCAGCGCAGGAGCAGGCCAAGCCACCCGATCACGGTCCCGAGCGAAGGCGCCGATGCCGACGATGAAGATGACACGGGCCACGTCCGGCAGTTCTCCGAAAGGTTCGAACACACCGATCGGGTGCTTACGTCCGCTCATGCCGATGAGCGGACCGTCCATCGTCACTGCGATCGACGAGTGCCGTGGCATGCGCTACGCCACCTCCATGTCCGCGCCCGCCGCCAGCGTGGCCGCGCCGTGACGCAGGCCATGAAAAGTCACCAGCGGCACCCCAGACCGGTGTCGACCCAGTCACCGCCGAGCCGCTCCTTGGCCGCATCCTGGCACGCGATGTGCCAGGCCAGCACCAGAACCGTGGCCGATCTGGTTCGCCACCTCCATCTTCTCTGCAGCCCGAGTCGGCGACCGGATGGCTCCTCGATCGAACGCCGACCACCAGAAGCCGGATACGTGAGTGGCCCACTTCGGAGACCCGTTCGCGTGCTCCGCGTGAACGCTTTCGCCGCGCAAACCCAATACTTGCTGTGACTATGACGCGGCAATCAACTCCGGCAAGCGGTGATGATCGGCCTGACCTGCGCCGCGGTGATCTCGAGGAGACTTTCCGGCGTCTGTTCGACGAGCACGCCGCGGTCCTACACCGCTATCTGGTCGGGAGGATCGGTGTCGACATTGCCGGTGACCTGCTCAGCGAGACGTTCCTGATCGCATTGCAGCAGCGCGACCGCTACGACGCCGAGCGAGGAAGCGCCCGGTCCTGGCTGTTCGGTATCGCGACGAACCTACTGCGCACGGAGGTCCGCAACGAGGTCGCTGCCCAACGCAAGCAGTTGCGCCTGGCCGCGCACGAACACAGCAGGCGGGTTGTGCACGGGCATGCCGATCGGGTGGCCGAACGGATCGACGCGCACACCCGGGTGCAGCACCTGGCTGGGGCGTTGGCGGAACTCTCGCCGAACGATCTGGACGTTCTGCTGCTGACCAGTTGGGCGGAACTGGCGCCGACCGAGATCGGCGAGACGCTCGGTGTTCCCGCCGGCACCGTGCGCTCCCGCTTGCACCGGATCCGGCGCTTGCTGAGGGCTTCCGCGGCATCCAGCTCCGCGCGCGATGAGGAAGGAGAACAGGCCGATGACTGAAGACAACGTCCACCGCTTGTGGACCGACGAAGAGCTGGACGAAGGGCTGACCTTGATGCTCCCCGACGAACTCGCCAACCGGCAGCCCCTGGTCGAGGCACGAAACACACTGTTGAACGCAGTGCGCTCACTCGAAGGAAGGGACACCCTGGTGGCCGACACCAACCCGGTGACCGAGCTGACACGAAAGCCAGTGCTTCCCGCAGGACGGCGCTGGTGGCTCAGCGCGGCCGCCGCGGTAGTGGTCGTTGCCGTCGGCGCCACCGTGGCGATCACCGGCGGAGACCACGGTGACCCCTCGGCCCAGCCGACGTCATCGGTGCCGGCGGTGAAATTCGCGTCGGTGCAGCAGGCGCTGGACAAAGCGGCCGACAAGATCCATGTCACGGGCGAGGCACCCATTCCCGCGGGGAAATTCCGGTACACCGAGACCCGCGGCTGGTACCTGGTCGCCAGCAAAGAGCGCCAGTTCGCTTTCCTCGCCGAAGAGCTGAGGCAGACCTGGCAGCCGAGCGACTTCGACAGTGAATGGCTGCTCAAGATCGGGCAGACGGGGAACAAGCAGTGGCTGGTGGGCAACGAGCAAACCCCCACCACCGAGGGCCAGAGCAAAAACGAAATCCGTCAGTCCGGTGAGTGGCGCGCGCGGGGTGGCCAGTTCCCCGAGAAAGCGTTGATCTTCGCCGGCCGGGGCGCCGGCAAATGGAGCGCACCCACCAAACAGCAGTTGGCCGACTTGCCCCGCGACCCGCAACAGCTCTACGACCTCATGCTCAAAGATCCCTTTCTGGCGAACAAGCCCCGCGGCGGAGGTGTGCTGGCAGTCGCGGCCACTCTGCTGAAGACCGGTGTCGTACCCGCCGATCTCAAGGAAGCGGTGTACCGCGCGGTGGCCAAGATCCCCGGGCTGAAGATCACCGCGCAGGTGGCGAACCTCGACGGCCGCAAGGGCGTCGCCCTGGGTGTCACACCCCCGGACGGTACTCATCTCTACGAGATCATCGTCGATTGCGACACCGGCGAGTTCATCGGGGAACGGACGACCCAGCTCACGCCAGGAGGCGACGCGGGGATCGAAGGCATCAAAGCCGACACCGTGACCTCCTACAGTTCGGTCCACACCGCCATCACCGACCAGGCGGGGACCGTTCCAGCGGGAAACTGACCGGCCCACAGGCCGACCAGAGTGGACCCGGCACTCGCTCCGGGGCGGGCGCCGGGCCCACCAAAGCCGCGCCGACCAGCCAAAAAGGCCCACTTGACCAGCGGGTTTGAGGTTCGAGTCCCTGATCGCGCACACCCACCACCCCAGTGGCGTGGCGATCAGCCGCCCACACTCTGATTTCGCCGGTAGGCAGATCCATGCTGGTGGTCGAGCGGTCGCAGGCGTCCGACTCTGCCGCTGACCGCGCTCACGTCCGGTAATGCCGAGGAGCGTGCGTCAGCTCCGCAAACCGGTGTCGTGCCGCTCGGTCATCCACCCGACCAAGGTTTCGACGTAGCCGGTAACCAGAGCGGTTCCACCCTGTACTTGAACACGGTGGTCAGCGTGGGGGAACACCTCGACGGTCAGAGTGGCTTGCGGATGGCGTTCGGCATCGCAGGCGGCCGTGGCGAACAGGCCGATGCTGTCCGCGACCGGAACCAGTTCATCGGCGCCGCCGAAGGTCGCCAAGTGCGGACAACGCAAGCGCAGCACGTCCGGGATCGGATCATGGTCTTGTTTGCGCTTGGTGAACTCCCAGACGCTCTCATTCGTCTCGGACCAGTACTCGCCGAACAACCCCTCGACGGAGGAAGGAATCGGGCAAGACTGGACCAATCGCGCCGCTTCGGCGAAGTCGGCGCCACGCCGACCGGCCTCGACGAGACGGTCGTACAGGGCCAGTGTCACCTCGGCGTCGTGGAGCGTGACACCGGCGATCGCCTGGAGTGCGGTGGCCAGCGCGTAACGGTCTTGAACGGCGGGTGTCATACCGGGGCAACCGTTGGTGACGACCCAGGGCACATCCTGGCGGGCCGCAGCGTGCAGAACGACCCAACCGCCTTCGCTGTGCCCGAACAGGCCGGTGGTCTCGGCCTGGACACCAGGCTGGCAGCGGAGGAAATCCAGCGCTGCGACGGCGTCGACTGCGAAGTCGCCGATTGTTCCCGCGAGCCAGTCGCCGGAAGACGCGCCGACACCGCGCTTGTCGTAGGAGAGCACGGCGAACCCGGCTTCCACGAGTCCTCGCCGGATCGGCGGGAAGAAGGTGTCATTGTTCCGGTCCGACGGTCCGGACCCGCCGACCATGACCACCCCTGGAACCGGGGCACGGCGATCGGGAACGACCAGCGACCCCGCCAGCACCACCTCGGCACTCGAGAACGTCACCTCGTGCATGAGCTCCTCGATCATCATCAACCCAGTATCCGGATGCCCGGCACAACGCGCTCTCATGCCGCTGGTCGGGCCTACGCCCGGCACCGTGCTCGGCCATACCGGCGGCAAGTGGTCTCCGGCGCCGACTCCCCGGATTCAGCGCCCTCCGTTTCCGGCGCACGAGACGACGATGCGGCGAAGACCCGCCGCGTCAGTGGGTGGTCGGCAGCCCGGCCGCGGTCGCGGCGATCATGTGCCGCAGCGTCGGCCGGAACGGCGGGAACACCCGAGCGATCTCCGGCTCGCGGTCATACAGCTCCCGCAGCGCGGCCGAGGGACGGGTCAACGGGAACAGCTTCGCGACGAACGCGCTGGCCGCCATGACCAAGGACGCCCCATCCGTACCGGTCAGCTCGGGGCAGGCGGCGGTGAGCTGCCGACCTACAGTGAAGTAAGTGTCGATGGCCCACCGCTTGTAGACCTCCAAGACCGCGACCGACACGTTGTGCTCCAGCATCGTCTCGGCATGCGTGGTGAGGTCGCAGTACAACGGCCGGTCGGCGTAAGCGTCGGCCAAAGCCGCCGCCGCCGCGGAAAACCCGCTCGCCCCATGCAGCGCGGCGCCGGCGGCGACCGCCCAGTCCGCCCCCTCCCGCATCGTCAGCTGCAGATAGATCTCCTCGCGCGTGCCGAAGTAGCGCAGGACGTTGGACTTGGCCAGCCCCACCGCCGCGGCGATGTCGCCCAGGCTGACCCAGGCCACACCCGACGCCCGGGCGAGGTCACCGGCGGCGGCGAGGATCGTCTCCCGCCGCTGGTTCTTCTGCTCCGGGCGCCTGGCCCGCTGGAACGACGCTTCCATGGCGGTCACCACCCTAGCCCCACACTTAGCGGAACAACGTTCTCTTGTTAAAGTTACGCCGTTCTTATAACCTCGGCCCGAACCGTCCCCCACCCCGAAACGGCAAGCACATGACCGTCGGCAGCACCGATCTCGGCCAGACCATCGACGCCTTCGTGGCCTCCTTCAACGACCCCGACCTCGACCGGGTCATGTCCTTCTTCGCCGAAGACGCTCGCTACCTGCCCGGCCGTGGGCCCGAGCTGCGCGGCCTTCCCGCGATCCGGGCGGCGTTCGCGCCGCAATTCGCCGGCCGCTACGGCGCGATGACCTTCGACGTCTACGACCGGGTGATCGACGAGCCCCGCGCCCGGGCGACAATCCGGTGGGCGTGCCGGTTGGACCTGACCGGCGCGCACGGCAAACACGCGATCCCGCCGCTGCGGTGGTTCGCCCGGCTCCGCTACGGCGGCCGCGTCCAATGGCACGGCCTGGACGTCTTCCACTTCGACTCCGCCGGGAAGATCACCGGCAAGTTCACCTACGCGACCTTCCGCCTGCCCCTCTGGGAACGCACGAGCTGACCATCCGCGCCGACGAGCGTGATCAGCGTTCGCCTCTACTGCAGACCTGAACTGTCGCGACGCACGCTCATGCCGATGAGTGGACGACGCTGCGTCGGCGGGATTGGTGCTCCCGGCGCTACGAGACGGCGCGTTCGGTGATCGCGAAGCTGCCGTCCAGCTTGCCCGCCAGGTCTTCGGCCATACCGGGGGCGAGGTCATGGACCCATCGGGTGGCGGCGTCCAAGAAGCCGAGAAGATCTTGGTGCGCGCTGTGCAGCTGAGCAGCGACTTCGTCCAGCGGTGCCGTGATCGCGTGTTCGATCGGAGGTGGGTCCTCGCCGAGGCCGCCGTCAGGCCGGATGCGCACGGCATTGTCGAGGTGCTCCACCCAGGGCGACGGGCTGTGGCCGAGCCACGGCTGGCCGCCCTGCGGCACGGTGGTCCATTCGCGCCAGCCCTCGATGCCGCAGCAGCAGCTCGGCGGGATAACGACGCCTGTCAGCGTGTCGCGGGCCAACACACCGCCGGCGGCGATCAAGCGATCGGACTCGATGACTGCCCGGAGCGCGGCGGAAACCTCACAAGCACGTGCGGCCGAGACATCGGAACCGCCCGGGAGCAGAGCCGCCATCGCCGCGCCGACGTCGTGCGAGGACATGCCCGCCGACACGCGGATCAAGGAGCGCCCGTTCCGGCTGTGATCGGCCAGAGAGTGAAATCGGCCGCGTCAGCCGCGTCGATCACCGGTTCCAAGACGAGCATGGCCGCCAGTGTCCATGGACGACACGCCAGCACACAACGACATCTGCCCAGCGCTTTCAGCGCTGATCGCGCGGGAACCGACGACCGGAAGCCTTGTCGACCGATATCCTTGCCGGTTGTGACGTCGAACAGCGGAGAACCGATCCTGCTCCAGCCGCTCCCGGAACGCACGACCGACCGCTCGGCCACTTACGCCTCCCTGCTGCGGGAGCTACTCGACCTGGTCGGCGCCGAACTCCCGATCGAGGACGAGAGCGGCGTCGACTCGCTGTGGCACCACCGGGCCCGCAAGGCGGTCGGCGACATCGTCACGCGATGCGCGGAAGACGCGAGTGAAGGCGATCCCGTGCCCGAGCAGTGGTACGAGCCCTTGATGCGTGCCGCGATCCTCGAACCGAACCCGAGCTACAACCGGCAGTTCGTCAAACCCGCCGTCCAGGCGTTCGGGCGCCGACGCGTGAAGCTCACCGTCCTTGCCTACCTCGACTCCGACGACGCTGCCGACATCGCCGGCGCCGCGCGCGCCTGGTACTGGACGCACGTACCCGTGACGTACCCGGCCGGTTCCGACACCCCCACCGCGGAAAGCCTCGCCGAGTACGAAGCGTTCAGCGATCTGCGCGAGCGGTACCGCCACACCGCCCTGCGCCGCTTCGTCGCGGTGACCGACCTCGACGCTCGGCGCTGCATCCTCCCGGGCCTGCCCGTAACAGCGGCGCTTGCCGCCGACCAGTCGATCGTCGGAACGCGCGCTCATGCCGATGAGCGGGCGCCGGGCATGATCGATGCCGACGGCGTCGTGGGCTCCGCTCTGGCGGGTGCGCGCCTATTTTGCTAGTCGAGGTTCTTGGCCATGACGACGTTGGTCTCGATGTAGCCGAGTTTCCGGTAAAGCGACCGCGCGACCGAGTTGTTGCCGAAAACCTGGAGCCGCACGGCTTTCAGGCCGGCGGAGCGGACCTCGTGTTCCATCGCCCGCATGAGTGCTTCACCATGCCTCTGGCCACGCAGGTCTGCGTCGACGCTGATGTCGTAGAGGTAGGCGACCCGGTCGGCGCCGTGGGGACGTTCGGCGAACCAGATCATGCCGATCTTCCGGTCGCCGTTCCACGCGGTGTAGAGGTGGTGGCCGGGTGTGGCCACGCCCTCGGGCAAGAGCTCCGCGTACTCGTCGATGGCGCGCTGCCGTGCCCCATCCGCCGGCCAGCTCTTCGCTGAAACATGAGCCTCGGCATAAGCCAGTACCGCGTCGCGGTGATACGTCGCGTATTCCTCGCTGGTCATCGGATCGAGCCGGACCTCTGCCATGGCCACCCTTCTTCTCGCGCTGCAGGCCGCGGACAACGTATCGGTACAGGCCGGCCGCAGCCGAGTTCGCGCCGGTGATCCCGGCCTACACCACGACCCGGCCACGGAGGTCCGGTCTCAAGACCGCGACGCGGACCTGCCTGACGCTCCGGACGCGCAGTCGAGGAGGGAACCCCGACACCTCCCGTCGAAGCGTGGGTTCCCCGGACCCGGCCCGGCTCGAACGGGCTGCCACCCCACCGTGCGACGGGCAGGACGCACCCTTACCGGGTAGATGCGCCTTGGGCAGGCTCGCTGCGATGGTAGGTCTCAAGCGCCGGCCACAGCGACCGAGTTTCGATCGCGGGGATTCGCGCGGAATGCACGCTCATGCCGCTGGTCGGGCCTACGCCCGGCGAGTCACCGAACGTTCTACAGGCGTTTGGTGGTGACCAGGGTGGTTCCGTGGACCGCGTCCTCCTCCTTGCGCCCGGCCTCGGTGAATCCGAGCTTGTCCAGCACACGGCGGGAGGCGGTGTTCCACTCCCACACCGTGGCCCACAGACGCACGAACCCGGACGACCTGGCCCAGTCCAGAACGGCCGTCGCGGCTTCGGTCGCGTAGCCGCGCCCCCAGGCCCGGCGCAGCAGCTCGAACGCCAGTTCCGGTTCGCCCTCGAACCCCCGTCCGCCGTGGATCAGCCCGCAGTAGCCGATGACGTCGCGGGCGGCTTTCCGCTCGACCGCCAGTAACCCGCCCGACGACGACCGGCCGGCGCGAATCGCCTCCTCGAGCTCGGCGACGGTGGGATGCCCAGCAGCATCGATCCGCCGATGCGGCGGCACTCGCGGATCACGTTCGGCCCACAGCTCGCGCTGCACGACGGCCTCGGCCACCCGCCACGGTCGGAGCAACAGCCGATCGGTCTCGAGCACGACCTCACGTCCCGGGATCACCTCAGCTGTCATGAAAGCAATCTCCCACGCACGCACGTCCGCTCGTGTCGAGGTTCGAGCAGATGGTCCTGGTCGTGGGGTGGTCGGGTCCCAACACCCGCTGGCTGTCGGCAAGGTTCGCCTCGAACAGCGGGATCACCCGCCAACTGGTAGGCAGCAGCCAGGTTGTTCCGCAAGCTCAGCGTGTTCGGGCGGTAGGGGCCGTTGAGGCGTTGGTAGGTGTCGCAGGAGCGGGTGCGGTAGCCACTGGCCGTGCCGACGTCACCCTGTCCCTCGAGGTGACGGCCGAGGTCAGGCCTGCCCGGCCTGTGCCCAAGCGATCAGGTCACGGACACGCCCGGCCTCCGGCACGGCGACCAGTCCCGTCAGCATCAGGGGTCCCGACGAAGGAGGGGGCAGCAAAGGGGCACGCGTGAACCTGCCGAAGACGATGGTTCCGCTGCCGTCCTGCCGGATCCGGGCTACCGGCGGCGGCAGCGTGCCGAGATACGCCGATGCGCGCGTCCTTCCCGAGAAGCGATCGGCCAGCACGATCCGCCGGTCGGTCACGACGTACTCGACACCGCGCCGCCCTCGCAACCTGGCGACGACCGGCACCCAGACGAACGCGACACCGCCCACCCCGACGGCCCATGCGAAGAACGACAGCGGTTCGTGCCTGGCCACCGGGACCACGATGGTCACGATCCCCCAGAGCAGGCCGAATGCGAACTGGTACCAGTCGAACCGAGCAAAGATGAGACGCTGTGGCCGTCCCGACCACAGCAGCCGCTCACCCGGCAGCAGGACATTCGTCGGCACATCCACGGCGACCTCCCGGCGTTCTTTGCCGGGCTGACGCCGGGAGGGCCTTCCGGGTTGCCCCAGGCGGCCGAACTGCCCGGCGCCTCCGCCGATGCCGGCCGCTGGAACGACAGCGCAGCTGATCGGCCACAGCAGAGCCTCCTCGAGGTCAGTTCGCCTCGGGGTCTTCCAATGTGGGGATCACCGGTGACAAGAGGTGGTCGGCGTGCTCGGTGACCATGCCCCGGGCCAGCCGGAAGACACGGAAGCTCAGCATGTGCTCGGGGTGCTCGTCGTCGTGGACGTGCAGCAACCCGTATGACCCGGGGGCGAGCTGACCGACCTTGGCGAACAAGTCGACCATCCGGCTCTGTCCGGTCCCCGGTCGCGAGACGGTTCGTGCTGAGGTGTGGCTCCTGATCTAGGGTGGACACATGATTCTGCGGCGCACCCTGCTCGCGTTGGTGGCCCTGAGCGCGGCGATCGTCTCCGGCTGCTCCTCGAGCGGCGAGGCGTCGCTGCCCGAGGCCGCTGCCTTGCTCAAGGACAGCGCGTCGGCGGCGGGCGGCGTCACCAGCACGCATTTCACGCTGAAGGTCAACGGCACCGTGCCGGGCCTGAGCGTGCACAGCCTCGACGGTGACCTGACCAAGGCCAACGGCGGTGGCGCGAAGGGCACCGGCACGTTGGAGCTGATGGGCCAGGTCGTCGACGCCCAGTTCGTCCTGGTGAACGGGTCGCTGTACATCAAGGGGCCCACCGGTGGGTTCCAGCGGATCCCCGCGGCGCTGAGCTCCTCGATCTACGACCCGTCCGCGATCCTCGACCCGCAGCGCGGCATCCCCAAGGTGCTGTCCTCGGTCCAGGGCCCGAAAACGGACGGGAAGGAAGACATCGACGGCACGCCGACGTACCGCGTCACCGGGACGGTGCCGAAGGACGCGCTGGCCGCCCTGGTGCCGGGGGCGTCCTCGGACGCGAACGCCACCTTCTGGCTCCGCCAGGACGGCGGTCACCTGCCGGTCAAGGCTTCGCTGGGGTACCCGGGCGGCGCGAGCGTGGACGTCACGCTGTCCGACGTGGACAAGCCGGTCACCGTCACCGCGCCGGCGTGACCGGGCTGACCGGCTTGCGGGGCGGCCGCGCGCTCGCGGTCGGCGCCGGCGGTCTCGCAGTGCTGCTCGGCGCGCTGGACACCTATGTCGTGGTCGGCCTGCTGCGGCAGATCATCGACGACCTGAGCATTCCGGTGAACCGGCTGGAGATCGTCACGCCGGTCATCACCGGCTACCTGCTCGGCTACGTGGCCGCGATGCCGCTGCTCGGCCAGTTCTCCGACCGGTTCGGCCGCAAGCTGCTGCTGCAGGCCTGCCTCGGCGGTTTCCTCGCCGGGTCGGTCGTCACCGCGCTGGCCGACACGGTGCCGGTACTGGTCGCGGGTCGGGTGATCCAGGGGACCGCCGGGGGGGCGCTGCTCCCGGTGACTCTCGCGCTGGCCGCGGATCTGTGGCCGGGGAATCGCCGCTCCGCCGTGCTAGGGGCCGTCGGCGCCGCGCAGGAGCTCGGCAGTGTGCTCGGGCCGCTCTACGGCATCGGGCTGGCCGCCGCGACCGGCTGGCGCGGCGTGTTCTGGGTGAACGTCCCGCTGACCGTGCTGGCCGCCGTCGCGGTGCAGGTTTCCGTGCGTGGCGGGAAACCCGCCGAGCGGCCGCGTGTGGACCTCGGTGGTGTCCTGCTGCTGGCGCTCACGCTGGCGTTGCTCGTCATCGGCCTGGACAACCCGAACCCGCGCGAGCAGGTGCTGCCCCCGTGGGGAGTGCCGTTCCTGATCGGCGCCGGGCTCAGCCTGGTCGCGTTCCTCTGGTGGGAGTCGCGCGCCGAGGTCCGGCTCATCGACACGGCGACCGTGTCACTGCGGCCCTTCCTCACCGCGCTCGGGACGAGCGTCGCCGCGGGGGCGGCGTTGATGATCACGCTGGTCGACGTCGACTTGTTCGCGCAGACACTGCTCGGCCGCGACGACGGCGGCAGTGTCGAGCTACTCCTGAGGTTCCTGGTCGCGCTGCCGGTCGGTGCGCTGCTCGGCGGCCTGCTCGCCACGCGGATCGGCGAACGCTGGATCGCCGGCGCCGGAATGCTGATCGCCGCCGGCGGCTACCTGCTGATGTCCCGCTGGCCCGCCGACGTTCTCGCGGCCAGGTCTGTCCTGGGGCTTCCGCGCCTCGACGTCGACCTGGCACTGGCCGGACTGGGGCTCGGCCTGGTCATCGCCCCGCTGTCGGCCGTCGCGCTGCGTGCCGTGCCGCGCGCCCAGCACGGCGTCGCGTCGGCTGCGGTCGTGGTCGCGCGGATGACCGGCATGCTGGCCGGCGTCGCCGCCGTGTCCGCCTTCGGCCTGCACTACTTCCACACGTTGACCGCGTCGCTGAACCCGCCGCTCCGAATCCTGTTCCCGTCCGCGCCGGCCTACGACCGAGCACTCGCCGGCTACCTCGGCGCGGTCCGCGAGGCGCTGCTGACGGAATACCACGCGATCTTCCTGATCACGTCCGTGGTTTGCCTGGCCGGCGCGGCCGTCGCCGTGTCCATCGGCAGCCGGACGCCCCGGGCCGTCATGAGTGGTGAGCCGGGCCGGTCATCCACAGCACCTTGACCGGTGCCCGCTCATTCGCCGGGACGCGCTGAGATCCTCGAACGGCCCGGGCAAGATGAGCGCAAGCGTTTCCGGGCCGGCGGGCAACCGCGGCGGCCTTGCCGGCGTGCTGGGGGCATGACGTCGTCGAGGTCCTGGCTGCCCGAGGCGGCCTTGCTGTGGCTTCCCCTGGTGGTGCTGGTCGGCGGGCTCGCGGTGGTGTGGACCGGCGTCTCCATGGCCGCGGATGTGAACCGGTCGGCGGGGCTCTTCCCGGGGCGCCGCGTGCAGATCCGGGTGTGGCCGGACGAACGACGCGCCGAACTCGACGACGGGGACAAGCACACCCCGGTCATCGTGGTCGGCAGCCTGCTGACTCTGCTCGGCGCGGGCGGCACCGTCCTGCTGTTCCTGTGGCATCACGGCGTGAGGCTGGACGTGAAGGTGCAGAAGTGGTCGGCGCGGTTCGATGTGTGCTTGTTGTGGCTGTCTCGCTGGCGGTGACGTCCCGCGACCTCGACGAAAAGCAGTGCCGCCGAGGCGGTGGCCTACGGCTTGGCCGAGGAGGTGATCGGTGATCCGGCCGGGGCCCCGGAGTCCAGCACCCTTGCGTAGTCGGGCAGTTCGACGCCGTTGATCGCGCGCCCGGCCAGCTCCGTGAACCATTCGCCGGCGAAATCAGGGCTCGGCTCGGCGTCTGGCCCGGCGATGTCGCGGCTGCGGGCGTTCAGCCGGCCGATCTCCTGGTTGGCCTCGACGAACGAGCGCATCCGCGCCTCGTAGCGGGCGAACCCGGCGTCGGGGTCCCACCCGGCGGCGGCCAGTTCACCGGCCAGCAGGTAGGCGCCGACCAGAGCCAGTCCGGTGCCCTGCCCGGACATCGGCGACGAGCTGAACGCCGCGTCCCCGAGCAGCCCTACCCGTCCGCTCGACCAGCGGTCCATCACCACCTGGGCGACCTGGTCGAGGTAGAAGTCCGGGGTGTCGTCCAGGTACGCGAGGATGTCCGGGGTCAACCAGCCCAGGCCGGCCATCCGCTCACGCAGCAGAACCTTCTGGGCCGCGACGTCACGGTAGTCGACGTCGAAGTCGGCCGAGGCGAAGTAGAACATCGCCATCGCCCGGGTAGCGTCCTGGATGGGTCGCAGGAGGGCTGAGCGCCCGGACTCCTGATCCTGGTACTCGAGCAGCCAGCGGTCCAGCCCGAACTCGTTGGGCACGCTGTAGAAGGCCAGCACGTGCCCGAGGTGGCGGAGGAACCGCTCATGCGGCCCGAAGACCATCGCCCGCAGCGCCGAGTGCAGCCCGTCGGCCCCGACCACCAGGTCGAAGCGCCGCCGGTCGCCGCCCGCGAAGGCCACGTCGACCCCGTCCGCGTCCTGGGTGAGTTCGGCGATCCGGTCACCGAAGATGTACTCGACGCCGTCGCGGGTGTCGTCGTAGAGCACCCGGGACAGGTCCCCGCGCAGGATCTCGATGTCCGCGATGAACCCGTCGCCACCGTCGTCGTCGGCACGGAAGGTCTCCAGCACCTGCCCGTCCGCGTCTACGGTGTGCGCGCCGGCGGTGTCGGTGCACGCCGCGCGCACCGCCGAGTCCAGCCCCATGCGCCCGATGACCTCCTTGGCCACCCCGCGCGCGTCCACCGCCTGCCCACCGGGACGCAGCTCGGGGGCCCGCTCCACCACGGTCACCTCGGCCCCCCGCCGACGCAACCAGTGGGCCAGCGCGGGCCCCGCGATGCTCGCCCCCGCCACCAACACCCTGGTACCGCTCACAGCGCCCCCTGCTCGCCCGTCCGCATGACGGTCCGGATCGTACAGTGGTCTGCGGCCCCGACCGGCGGTTCCGGCCCGCAGTCCGGCACCTCGGCGGGGCTCGTGCTGCAACGGCGGTCCAGTATGCCGGTGGTCGTGACAGTCCGACCCATGGCGAACACGCGCTCATGCCGCGATGCGGCAGGCGGAGTCGATGACCCGTTGCCGCGGGCACGATCCTGCCGTCCTGCCTGCTGCCGCATTCCGCGTTCGCCCAGCCGCCGACATCTTCCTATGCAGATTCTCCCGCCCGCACGACTGATTCTTCCGTGGCGCTTGCCAGCGCGCGGTTATTCAGCCTGGGATAGGCGACCAGCGTCACCAAGAAGAGGAAAACTCCTCCCGCCACGTACGGGATCTGGACACCAAATTCATTGGCGAGGACGCCGCCGAGTGCCGCACCGACCGGGCCCCCGATCATTACTACCATCCTGCTCGACGAGAGCACTCTTCCCAAGAGGCGACGGGGCACGATCTGCTGACGGAGTGTGCTGACTACGACATTCTGCGCAGTCGTCAACGCACCGGTCGCCATCATCATGAGAGCCGCAACCCAGGCATTGGCGACAAGTCCCAGCACCAGAACGGCCACACCTACGCCGGCCTTCCCCGCGAGCACTACCGTGCCGGGGCCGAATCGCTTGCTGACGACCGAGGACGCCAGCCCCCCAGCCGTTGCTCCCACTGCCGTGGCAGTCAGCAACAAGCCGAAACCGAAGTCCGGAAGTCCGAGAACTTGCTTGGCCAGCAGGGCCAGCATCGCAAACTGAGCCGAGGCGACAATGTTGCTCAGGCAGGTGATCGCGGCCAGTGCCCGGAGGGTGCGGTTTCCGAGCAGCCACCGGATACCCTCGACGATTTCCGTCCTCGCACTTTTGCGTGGAGCATCGGATGTCACCTCGGCCGTGACGTCCGACCGGATCGACCGGATCAGCACACCACTGGCCGCGAAGGAGAGTGCGTTGCCCACGAACGGCAGGACGTGCCACACGCCGAACAACGCGGAGCCCAGCGGTGGCCCCACGAAGTCCTCACCGTTGATTTCCGCCGCGGCGATCCGCCCGTTCGCGATCGAGAGGCGCCGTTGATCCCGTGACACGAAATCGGGAACAGCCGACTGAGCCGCCAGATCGAAGAAGACCTGGCCAACGCCCAACATGAAGGCCGCGAGCACCAGCCAGGTCAGGTTTACTCGCGAAGTCAGGATCAATACCACGAGAGCAACCAGGACCGCGAAACGGGCGACGTCCGCCCACACCATGACCCGCCCGCGGTCCAGCCGGTCGACCACGACACCGGCGTGCAGCGAAACCAACACCCAGGGAATCTCGACAGCCACGACAACAAGGCTCAAGGCCACTGGACTACTGGTGATTTGGAGGACCAGCAGAGGTAACGCGGCCGCGTGCATCCCGGTGCCGGTAGCCGACACCAGCGTGGCAGCAAAGAGCCGGTGAAAGCGGCCACCCAGTTTCACCTTGGCGTTACCGGGCTCCTTTTTGCGCACCTTCAAGAGTTCCTCCGGCCAGGCACTGGAAAGCGATTACTCTCGACAGCAAGATTAGCAGATTCCACGTTGCAAGCGGCAAACAACAATCATCCACCCCCAACGCCAAGTCTTCGACACGGGAATCTTACCGCCGTTTCCCTGGAACGGTGCACTCCACTGATCACGCAAGAGCGACTTGTCGACTTCGTCCGCTCATGCGCTGTGCGCATGTTGCGATGTCGTCGCAGGCCGATGAACCGGCGGCGCTTGGCGGGGTGGCTGGTCGGTCGAGGCGGGCGGTCAGGGCTGGTGATCTCCCCGCGAGCCTGTCGCCCGCCGGGCGGGGGCGAGCCAGTCCAGTGCTTCGCGCAACAGTTCGGGCAGGGGCCGGTCCGTGACGACCAGGAACCCCTTGTCCGCCAGCGCGTTCTCGGCCGGCGGGCTCACCCAGCGCTGCAGGGCGACCCGGATGGCCAGCGGTTCGGTGGCGGGACGGGCGCGCAGCGCGGCCGCGATCCGCAGCACGCGTTCCGCCGTCATCGCGGCCACGATCGCCTGTTCCCGGCTGGAGAAGTAGTTGTTGTAGGTCCGGGGTGACACGCCCGCGGCGTCGGCGATGTCGTCGACCCGCACGTTGCCCGGGCCGCGTTCCAGCGCCAGGCGCAGCGCGGCGACGCTGAGGGCCTCGCGAGTGGCCAGCTTCTTCCGCTCGCGCAGCCTCGGGCGGGGTTCCGGCGCGTCGTGGTCCAGTTCCCTGCCCGCCAGGTCAAGGGGCTGCCCATCGGCCACGGTCTGAACGCCGCCACCGGCGTGTACGAGGACCTGCTCGCCGCCGGCGTGCCGGACCCGACCAAGGTCACCCGCTCCGCGCTGTTCCTGACCACCGAGGCTGTGGTCGCGGACAAGCCGGAGAAGACCCCTGCCGCTCCCGCCATCCCCCGGCGGTGATCTGGACTTCTGAAGCCGGCGTGACCGTGGGCGGCCTGCGCCTGGCTCGGGCCGCTCACGGTCACGCCGCAACGCTGATAGCCGCCGGCGCGATGGTTGTTGAGCGGCGCTCCTACCCGGCGGAAACGATGTCCGAAGACAGCGGCGCGATCGCCCCGATGATCGTCTGCGTCGTCTCCTCCGGGACCCCCGCGGCGAGCAGCGAGTCCGTCAAGTACTTCGCCACCAGATCGAAGTGGTGCTGCGCGATCCCCCTCCCCCGGTGCACGTCCTTCATCGACCGGCCCCGGTACTCGTCGGGCCCGCCGAGCGCCGCGGTGAAGAACTCGATCTGCATGCCTTTCAGCCGGGACATGTTCGTTCCCTTGAAGAAGACTGCCAGCTCCGCGTCCGCCAGGACGCGCTCGTAGAAGTCGTCGACCACGACCGCCAATGCCTCCTGGCCGCCGATCTGTTCGTAGATGCTCGTCATGTCGCCTCCCGGTCGTGGTGGTCACCGTGGTGATCAGCCAACCTCGGGAACATTTCGCACACGTAAGACCACGATCACTCGCCGGTTAGATCACTCTCACCACGAGTGCGTAGTTTTGCCGAGCGCCAACCCTCCGCCGGCGTCCCGAAAACCCGGCAGGACGGCAAGCCCGCACGCGGGCATCATGGCGGCCATGCCGCACCACGTCCTGCTCGCCGACGACGACCGCGCGATCCGGGAGTCCCTCGTCCGGGCCCTCGACCTCGAGGGCTACCACGTCACCGAGGTCACCGACGGCGTCAGCGCCCTGGCCACCGCCCGGCGCGACGACTTCGACGTGCTGATTCTCGACGTGATGATGCCCGGCGTCGACGGCCTCGGCGTCTGCCGCGTGCTGCGCGCCGAAGGCGACCAGACGCCCATCCTCATGCTGACCGCACGCGTCGAAACCCCCGATCGGGTGGCCGGCCTGGACGCCGGGGCCGACGACTACCTGCCCAAGCCCTTCGAGCTCGACGAACTCCTCGCCCGGCTGCGCGCCCTGCTGCGCCGCACCTCACCCGAGCCGGACGCACGGCGCACGCTGCGGCTGGGTGAGCTCGCGGTCGACCCGGCCGCCCGGCGGGTGTGGTGGCAGGGCACCGACATCACCCTCTCCAAGACCGAGTTCGACCTGCTCGAACTGCTCGTGCGCAACGCCGGGATCGTGCTCGACCGCACCACGATCTACCAGCGCATCTGGGGCTACGAATTCGGCGCGGACTCCAAGAACCTCGCCGTCTACATCGGATACCTGCGGCGCAAGCTCGAGCAAGCCGGCGCGACGGAGCTGATCCACACCGTCCGCGGGATCGGCTACTCGGTGCGGCCGGCATGAACCTGCGCAGCAAGCTCGCCATCGCGTTCGCCGGCGTCGGCGCGGCCGCGGCGATCCTCGTCGGCGTGTTCAGCTACCAGGCCGCCTCGCAGCGGATCGACGCCGAGCTCGACCGCTCCCTGCTCACGACGTCGGCGGAGGTCGCGGCCGGCGCGACGCAGGTCCTGGCGCCGAGCCCGGTCACCCGCGGCCCCGATGACGACGACCACGACGAAGCCCAGCCGATGGTCGCCCAGTCGATCGCCCCCGACGGGACCACCCGCCCGATCGGCGGCCGCCCGGTGCACCTCGACGTCGGCGACGCCGACCGGACGTTGGCCGCGACCGGCTCCCTCGGCGACCACCGCTACTGGGACTTCACCGCCGGCCGCGACGACTACCGCGTGATCACCGTGGCGCTCGGCCCCGGCCGCGGCGCCGTCCAGCTCGGCATCGACGTGGACGAGTCACGGCACGTGCTGGGCGAGCTGGCCACCCGCATCACCGGCGTCAGCGCGCTGGTCCTGGCCGTCGCGGCCCTGGCCGGCTGGCTGCTGGCCCGGCAGATCACCCGGCGGCTGGTCCGGCTGACGCAGGCGACCGAGCAGGTCAGCGACGGCGGCCTCGCCGGCATCACGGTCCCGGCCGGGGGCCGCGACGAGGTCGGGCGGCTCGCGACGTCGTTCGACCGGATGCTCGGCCGGCTCGCCGACGCCCGCGCCGACCAGGAACGCCTGGTCCAGGACGCCGCCCACGAACTGCGGACCCCGCTGACCAGCCTGCGCACCAACGCCAGCGTCCTGCGCCGGTTCGCCGAGCTCACCCCCGATGCCCGCGCCCGCCTGCTCGACGACGTCGACGGCGAAACCCGCGAGCTGACCCACCTGATCGACGAACTCGTCGAACTCGCCACCCACCGCTACGAAGCCGAAGAGCCCTCGGCGATCGGCCTGGACGAGGTCGTCGAGCGCGCCGCCGACCGGGTGCGCCGGCGGACGGGACGCACGATCGTCGTCGACACCGACGCCTCCGCGGTCACCGGGCAGGCGAAGGCGCTGGAGCGCGCCGTGGCGAACCTGCTGGAGAACGCCGTCAAGTTCGACGCCACCGGACCGGTCGAAGTCGTCGTACGCGACGGCCGGGTCCAGGTGCTCGACCGCGGCCCCGGCATCGGCGACGACGACGCGGCCCGGGTGTTCGACCGGTTCCACCGAGCGGACGCCGCCCGGGGCCTGCCCGGCTCCGGCCTCGGGCTGGCCATCGTGCGGGAGATCGCCCTCGCCCACGGCGGTTCCGTGTTCGCCGAGCCACGCCCCGGCGGTGGTGCCGTGGTCGGGTTCACCGTCGGAGCCGATCTTCTCTTACCGAGTTCTCACCCTGGTCACGTCGAGGGTTAACCGGTCTCCGGAAGGGTGGATCGAGACGATCACCCTTCAGGAGCGCCCGATGTCCACTCTCGCAGTGCACCGCGTCGTGCGAGCGCGCCCGGTCCGCGCGTGGTGGCGGGACGCCGCAGGCCTGACGGCCTGGCTGAGCGTGCTGTTCGTGGTCGCGCTCTGGGTGTCGGGTCGCGGCCTGCAAGACCTCGGTACCGACTTCCTGACCTCGACCGGCCGGCTCACCGGATTGCTGTCCGCGGACCTGCTCCTGCTGCAACTGCTGCTGATGGCGCGGATCCCCTGGGTCGAACGCAGCTACGGCCAGGATGAGCTGGCCCGGCGCCACCGGCTCACCGGATTCGCCTCGCTCACGCTGCTGGCCGCGCACATCGTGCTGATCAGCCTCGGGTACGCCGCGACCGACCGCTCGGGTCTCGTCGCCGAGGTCTGGCTGCTGGTGACCACCTACGCGGGCATGCTCCTGGCGACCGCGGGGACGGTCGCGCTCGTGCTGGTGGCCGTGACGTCGGTGCGCGCGGCCCGGCGGCGCCTGCGGTACGAGTCGTGGCACCTGCTGCACCTCTACGCCTACCTCGGCGCCGGGCTCGCGCTGCCGCACCAGCTGTGGACCGGCGCCGACTTCACCGCCTCGCCGGTGGCGACCGTCTTCTGGTGGACTGCGTACGCCGCGGCCGCGGGCGCGGTACTGGTGTTCCGGCTCGGGGTGCCGGTGTGGCTCAACGCCCGGCACCGGCTTGTCGTCGAGCAGGTCGTGCGCGAGGGCCCCGGCGTCGTGTCGGTGTACCTGCGCGGCCGGCACCTCGACCGGCTCCCCGTGGCGGCGGGCCAGTTCTTCGTCTGGCGGTTCGCGTCCGGCCCGGGGTGGACGCGTGGCAAGCCGTTTTCGCTCTCGGCCGCGCCGGACGGACACCGGTTGCGGATCACCGCGAAGGACCTCGGCCCGGGCAGCCGCCGGCTCGCGACCCTCCCGCCCGGGACCCGCGCCCTGTTCGAAGGTCCCTACGGCAAGCTCACTTCCACCGTCCGAAAAGGACCAAAATTGGCGATGTTCGCCTCCGGCATCGGCATCACGCCCCTGCGGGCGCTGCTGGGGGAACTGCCCTACCAGCCCGGCGACGCCGTGCTGTTCCACCGAGCCCGCCGTCCGGCGGACCTGCTGTTCCGCCACGAGCTCGACGAACTCGCCGCCGGCCGCGGCCTCACGATCCACTACCTGCTCGGCCGCCGCGCCCGCGACCGCCGGTCCTGGCTGCCGGCCGGCTACGCCCCCGTGCCCGACGAGCAGGTACTGCGCCACCTGGTCCCCGACATCGCCGAGCACGACGTCTACGTCTGCGGCCCCGACGCCTGGACCGGCGCCGTGCTCGACAGCGCACGCCGCGCCGGGGTCCCTGCCGACCGCGTCCACGCCGAGCGGTTCGCCTGGTAGGAAAGGATCTCCGATGCGCAGGATCGCCATCGCCGCCGCGGCGACCGTTTCGATCGTCGTGCTGCTGTTCAGTTACCGCACCAGCAGCGACCAGGCCCCCGTCGCCACGCAGCCGGCGCGCACCACGAGCCCGCCCGCGGCCGGCGCCACCTCCGGGAGCGACGGGACCTTCACCGGCGACGCCGCCGACACCCGCTACGGCCCGGTCCAGGTGCGGATCACCGTCGCCGGCGGCCGCATCACCGACGCCCAAGCCGTCCAGTACCCGCAGGAGAGCGGGCGCGACGTCCGGATCAACTCCTCCGCCGTACCCGAGTTGAACCAGGAGGCGCTGCAAGCCCAGAACGCGCAGATCGACACCGTCAGCGGCGCCACCTACACCTCCGAGGGCTACCAGCAGTCCCTGCAGTCGGCGATCGACGCGGCCCACCGGTGACCGCCACCCACCGGCACCGCCAGTTTTGTACTCAGCCGATCATCGGCACCGAGGTCAGCCTCCACCTGCACGGCCCGCAAGCCCTTCCCGACCACACTCCACAAAGGACACCATGACCACCGTCAACGGCCTGCCCGCCCACGTCCTGCTCGTGCACGCCATCGTCGTCCTGCTCCCCTTGGCCGCGCTGTTGCTGGTGCTGAGCGCGCTCTGGCCGGCCGCTCGCGGCAAACTCGCCGGCCCGAACGCCATCCTGTCCGTCCTCGTCGTGATCCTGGTCCCGATCACCACCGACGCCGGCGAATGGCTCGAACGCCGCGTCGCCTCGACTCCGCTGGTGCGCACCCACACCGAACTCGGCGACACTGCGCTCTACGTCGCCATTCCCGTCGCCGTCCTCGCCGTCGTGGTGTGGTGGCGACGTCGCGAACACCTCAAAACCCAGGCCGCCGACACCGGCTCGACGGCGGTCGCCCCTCGCGGCCGTACGTTCCTCGCCCCGGCTTCGACCACGGTGACCGTGGTGATCGCGATCCTGGCGGTCGTGGCCGCCGGTGCGGCGATCTACGACATCTACCGCATCGGCGACTCGGGGGCCCAGGCCAGCTGGCAAGGCGCGGTCTCAAGGTGAGACGAAGCCGGAGACGTTTCGCCTTTAGGCTGCGGTACTCGCGTCTCCGGCCGCCGCGCCCCGTGTCGAGGAGGACACCGTGCTCGACCTCCAGTACCTCCACGGAATCGTCGTGATCCGCCTCCGGCCGACGCCACAGCGCCTCATGGATCACGAACTGCCGGATCGGCTGGGCGCGGCGCTCGCCTACATCGGCCCGGATCGCTCGATCGTGCTGACCGGCACCGGCGACGTGTTCGCGCCGGATTTTCCCGCTGAAGACACACTTGCTCGATCAGCTGCCGTGAGGCGGCTGACGGAAGTTCGCACTGGGTTGCTCGCGCACCCCCGAGCCGTCGTCGCCGCCGTCAACGGGGACGCCGACGGCGCGGGGTGGGCACTCGCCGAGGCCGCCGACGTCCGCGTCATGTCCGGCGGGCTTGTCCGCCCCTCTCGGGCACGATCCGCGGGATACCCGGTGACGGCGGCCGTGGCCGCCGGGCTCGTCGAGTACTCCAGCACCCCCGCGCGCCTGCTCGACGACGCGTTGACCCTGGCTGGCCGGCTCGAGCCGCGGGCCGTCGCGGCCGGGTAGGCCGCCGCCACGCACGGAGTACCCCCGGCGGATCGAATCCGCCGGGGGTACACGGACGCTCTGCCGGCGCGCCGGGTGCGCATCACGAGCGCACCCGGCGCGCCATCCTTCCGGCTAGTAGATGTTCGACGGCCGGACCATGCCTTCGGCCAGGTCGCCGACGCCCGGAGCGATGATCGCGCCGGGGTTGACCAAGACCTTCTCGACAACCGCGGTCTCAGTCGTGATCAGCAGAGCGGCGATCGACGCCGCGCTCTCCAGCGCCGACCGGGTCACCTTCAGCGGGTCGATGACGCCCACGGCGAAGAGGTCGCAGTACTCGCCGGTCAACGCGTCGAAGCCGTGCCCGTTGTCCATGCCCGCAACGCGCTCCAGCACCGCGGCACCCTCGTAGCCGGCGTTCTCGGCGATCCAGTGCAACGGCTCGCCCAAAGCGCGCCGCACGATCTCACGGCCCTGGGCCGCGTCGCCTTCGAGGCCGGGAAGCTCGACGTTGGTCGCCGCCTGCGCCAGCGCGGCGCCGCCGCCGGCGACCACGCCCTCTTCCAGCGCCGCCCTGGCCGCCGCCAGGGAGTCCTCGACGCGCAGCATCCGTTCCTTGAGCTCCACGCTCGTCGCGGCGCCGACGTGCACGACGGCGACGCTGCCGGACAGCCGGGCGATCCGGAGCTTGAGGCTGTCCTGGTCGTGCTCGATCCGCGCCCGCTCGAGCTGCTTCTCGAGCTGTCCGATGCGGGCCCGCACGGTGGCCTCGGCACCCGCGCCACCGATGATCGTCGTGGTGTCCTCGGTGATCGTGATGTGCTCGCAGCGGCCGAGGTCCCGCTCGGTGACCTCGGCCAGCGTCACGCCGGAGTCCTCGCTGACGACCCGTCCGCCGAGCGCGGCGGCCAGGTCCTCCAGCTCGGCGATCCGCCGGTGGCCGAAGCCGGGCGCGCGCACCACGGCCGCGGCGAACGTGCCGTGCACGTTGCCGCTGACGATCATCTGCAGGGCCGGGCCGTCGACGTTCTCGGCGAGGATCACCAGCGGGCGGTCGGCGCGCCGGGCCGCCTCCACGGTCGGCATCAGCTCCTGGACCTGGCTGATCTTCTTGTTGGTGAGCAGGATGACCGGTTCGTCGAAGCTCACCTCCATCCGTTCCCGGTCGGTGACCATGTACGGCGAGGTGTAGCCGTGGTCGAACTCGATCCCGTCGACCACATCGAGGCCGAGCCCCGGGGAATCGGACTCCTCGACCTCGACGACGCCCTGGCGGCCGACCGCGGACAGCGCCTGGGCGATCACCCGGCCGATGCGTTCGTCGTCGCTGGCGGCCAGCGTCGCGATCCGCTCGAGCTCGGTTTCGCCGGCGACCTCGACCGCGGACTTGCGCAGCCGCTCGACGACGGCCTCGACCGTCTCTTCGATGCCGCGGCGGACCCGCATGGGGTTCGCGCCTTCGCTCAGCGCGGCCAGCCCTTCCCGCACCATCGCCTGGGCGAGGACGGTCGCGGTCGTGGTGCCGTCCCCGACCGCGCCGTTGGTCTTCATCGCGACTTCCTTGACCAGCTGGGCGCCCATGTTGGCGAAGGGCTCCTCGAGCTGGACCTCCCTCGCGATGGTCACGCCGTCGTTGGTGATGGTCGGCGGGCCGGTCAGCTTCTCCAGCACCGCGTTGCGGCCCTTGGGGCCGAGTGTCACCTTCACCGCATCGGCCAGGGCGTTGACCCCCAGCTCGAGCTGGCGCCGCGCATCGACGCTGAACCGCAGCTCCTTCGCCATGATGCCTACTTCCTTTCCGTCCGAAGACGCAGTGGTTCAGGGGATGAGAATGGCCCGGCCGCGGACTTTGCCCGCGCTCAGATCGTCGAGGGCCTGCTGGAACTGCTCGAGCCGGTACTGGGCGGTGTGCAGCTTCACCTTGCCCTGGGCCGCGAGCATCATCAGGTCCTGCAGGTCGGTGTAGGAACCGACGAGGTTGCCGACGAAGTTGATCTCGGTCGAGATGACGTCGATGGTCGGGATGTCGATGTTCTCGCCGTAGCCGACGACGTAGTAGTTTCCGGCACGGCGCAGCATTTGCACGCCTTCGGCGGTCGATCCGCCCTCGCCGACGAAGTCGATGACGGCCTCCGCGCCGTGGCCACCGGTCAGGTCGAGCACCGCGTCGACGTGCGAGCCGTCGGCGAGGACGGTGACGTCGGCCCCGATCTGCTCGGCCAGCTTCAGCGCCGCGGGGTTCCGGTCGACGACGACGAGGGTCGCCGCGCTCATCGCCTTCATGCACTGGACGCCGATGTGGCCGAGCCCGCCGGCGCCGATGATGACGCAGACGTCGCCCGGGCGCAGCACGGCGGCGGCTTTGGCCACCGCGTGCTGGGCGGTCAGCCCGGCGTCGGCGAGGGCGGCGACGTCGGCCGGCTCGAGGCTGTCGTCGAGCTTGACGCAGGACCGTGCCGACGTGAGCAGGTACTCGGCGTACCCGCCGGCGGTGTCGATGCCCGGGAACTTCGAGTTCTCGCAGTGCACGTCGTCGCCGAGGCGGCAGGCACGGCACAGGCCGCAGGTCATCAGCGGGTGGAGGATGACCTTGTCGCCCACCGCGACGTTCGAGACCGCGTCGCCGACGGCGTGCACCCAGCCGGCGTTCTCGTGGCCGATCGTGTACGGCAGCGTGACGCCGCTCTTCTCGGCCCACTGGCCCTCGAGGATGTGGAGGTCGGTCCGGCAGACGCCGGCGGCACCGACCCGGACCAAGACGTCCAGCGGGCCGGTGATCTCGGGTTCCTCGACGTCGCGGGCTTCGAGGTTCCGGTGGTAGCCGGTGACTTGGACGGCTTTCATGGACGGCTCCTGGTGTTCGTGATGAGCGGGGCGGCGTCCGCGTCGCCGTACCGGGTGGCGAGCAGCCCCCGGCAGAAGTGGGCGTTGCCCTCGATGGAGACCCGGGTGGCCGCGGCCAGGCGCAGCCACAACGCGCTGTCCGCCTTGGCGACCGCGGTGCCGTCGTGGTCGACCAGCACGCGGGCGTGCGCACCGGTGGGCAGACCGACCGCTTCACGCCGGCGCAGCAGTGCCGACTTCAGCGAGCCCTCGGGCAGGTCGAACAGCTCCAGCAGCGGCAGCTCTTCGAGCGTCCAGGCGCCACCGGCGAGCACGGTGCGGCAGCACCGTTCGACGGCGGCCAGGTGGGCTTTGCGCCGGAAGGTCCGGCGCAGCTCGTCCAGGCTGTCTTCCGCCTCGACCCCGAAAGTTCCGGTGTAGCCGGCTCCGGCGGCGATCCCACGGTTGATCTTGTCCGAGTCGTGGTGATCGTCCAGGAGCACGCGGATCCGGCCCAGCCCCGGCACGGTCGACAGGGCGTCGTGGGCGTCGGAGACCATCAAGTAGGCGAAGTTCGGCGCGCAGAACGAGGTGGGCAGGCGCAGGTGGACCTCGACGCCCTGGTCGTCGATGGCCACCGACCGCACGAAGCCGAGCTCGGTCACCGGCTGGTCCAGCTCGGGGTCGAGCACGGTGGCGAGCGCCGCGAAGACCTCGGCTTCCACCGACACGGCCGTGGTCATCGCGCCACCGCTCCGGCGGCGACCTCTTCGCCGGTGTCACCGGCCTCGGTCGGCAGCCGAAGCTCCCGCGGCACCTCGATGTCGTAGAGCGCGGCCGCGTTCAGGCCGAGGATCTTCTTCTTCTGGGCGGTGGTGATCGCCGGGTACTCCGGCATGTCCTCCGGGATCCGGAAGTCCACGAACCGCTCGATGAGCCACTTCGGCGTCCACAGGGCGTAGTCGCTGCCGAAGAGGATCTTGTCCTCGCCGAGCCAGTACAGCAGTTCGCCGATGATCTGGGCGAAGTACCGCGGCCGGGTGTGCATGAACGGGATCGCGACCGCGAGCCCGCCGTACACATTGGACTCCTGCGTCGCGATCCAGCAGAAGTCCTCCAGACGCGGCAGGCCGACGTGCTCGACGATGAAGTTGAGGTCGAGGTAGTCGGTGGCGACCTTGTCGACGTCGGCGACGTCGAAGGCGTCGCGGTCGAGCGGGCGGATCGTCGGTCCCTTGTGGACGTGGATGTTCTTGATGCCGAGGGCGAGGCACTCTTCGAGGTAACGGCGCGACCACGGGTCGTCGAGCTTGTACCCGCGCGAGTCGCCGTGCCACTCCGCGGTGTAGAGCTTGACGCCCTTGAGGTTCATCCGCTCGGCGTCGCGGCGCAGCTGGTCGAGGCCGGCCTCGCCGTTGCGCGGGTCGTAGGCGTGGTTGTAGGTCAGCTTGTCCGGGTGCTGCCGGGTGAGCCCGAACGCCTCCTCGGTCTGCCCGAACCCGGTCTTGTAGAACTCGCTGAGCAGCGTGGCCTGGAAGATCGCGTGGTCGACGTGGCCTTCCTGGAAGATGTCCTTCATGAAGCGCTCGGCGCCGTAGTAGGTGTAGGTGTCGTAGTCCCAGAGGACCTCTTCGGGGCTGAGGTTCTTGTGGTAGTCGTAGAAGCAGTCGATGAACTGCTTGCCGTGGATGTTCTTCTGGTTCGACTCGCGGGCGTCCCAGATGTGGACGTGCCCGTCGACGACGAAGTACTTCTCGCCATCCTTCTCGTACATCGGAGATCCTCGACCTTCGCTCTGGGTGTGGTGGGGGTCGGTCGTGGTGACGGGGCTCCCCCGGGTGCCCCGCCACCACCGGTCGGACGCGGTTCGCGTCAGCCGTGGGCCGAGAGGTCGAAGCCGATGTACTCGGCGGCGTCCTCGGGGTTCGCGAACAGCAGGGTGCGGTCGTCCAGGTGCACCATGCGCCCGTAGTGGGTCGAGCTGATCTCCTCGAAGATCGAGCCGTCGAACGGCTGGCCGAGTGCGTCGGTCAGCTCGTCGTAGTCGAACTCGAGCAGCTTCGTGCCGTCGACCCGGATCATCGACGGGTACTCGACGAGGTCGACGCCGTCCTTGGCGCCCATGACGTCCGCGACGACGCGCCCGATCGGCGTGTTCATCAGCGTGACGCCGCACATGTTCGACGACCCCGCCTGGGAACCGAACTGCAGGGGACTGCTCACTTGTCCAGCTCCTTCGGAACGTCGAGCCCGATCTCCTCGAGCAACTGGGCGAACTTCTCCTTGGTCGCGGCGAGCGAGTCGGCGAAGGTCCGCGTCTTCTCGGCCGGCTGCGACCAGATCGGCTGCAGCGCGTGCACCGCGTCCAGGCACCGCGGCACCCAGGTCGAGAGCCACTGGCCGAACGTTTCCTTGTTGCCGGCGCCGCACTGCTCGTCGCGGGTGAGCAGCCGGAACAGCGACCGGGTGTAGGCGAGGTCGCGGCTGTAGTCGTACTCGCCGGTGCCGACGATGGTCGGCGTGATGTAGTCGCCGTTCTTGGCGGAGATCTGCATCACGAGCTCGGACCGGAAGAGCTGGCCGACGAGCTGCTCGAAGACGACGTTGGTGGCGAACAGCAGTTCCGCCCAGTCGCCGACGGCGGTCAGCTCTTCGACGACGCGCCGGATGGGCTGCCACTCGGGGGCCGACTGCCAGACCTCCTTGTGGACGGAGCCGTCGAAGGTGTCGAGGGACTCGGCCAGGTCGAGGTTGAACAGCGCGAGGTCCTGGGCGAACCGCATCTTGTGCGCGGCGTTCACGGCGACCGCGGTGTTGATCATGTTCGTCGGTCCCGAGCGCTGGATCGACGTGAACACGTGCAGCGCCATCCCGTTCTCGGCGTGCATCCAGGCACCCAGGTTGCGCGCGATGAACTTCTGCCAGGCGGGGTTCCACCCGCCGTAGGCGTTGGCGCGCTTGGCGTTCTCCAGCCCGAGAGCCACCTGCCGGACCACCGCGGAGTTGTTCCGGAAGATGGTCTGCTCCCACTCCTCGTTCGGGTCGAGGAAAGCGTGCCAGTTCGAGGACTTCGCCTGCGTCCACTCCTGCGGGTAGCCGCCGGGCCCGTCGCCGAAGCCGTAGATCCAGCCCTGGGACAGGTGCCGCTCGGGGTCGGGCTGCACGTCGACGGTCACGTCCTCGTACACCGTCGCCCGCAGCTTGGCCGGCTTGAAGTACGAGTACGCCCGGCTCTTGGAACTGGGGAACTCCAGAGCGCCGGCTTCGGAGTCGGTGAACTCCACCTTCGGGAAGCTGCGCACCTTCGGCGCGGGTGTTGCCATCTGCTGTGTCCTCTCACTCATCGTCTTGGACCGAGGTCGTGAACTTGTCGTAGAACACCTGGTCGTCGGGAACTCCCTGGCGTGCGGCCAGGTCGAGCGCGGCGTCGACCATCGGCGGCGGCCCGCACAGGTAGACCTCGCTGCGGTGCAGTTCGGGCTCCCGGGCTTCGACGACGTCGGTGACCATGCCCTGGGCCGTCGTCACGTCGAGCGAGTCGCTGCCGTCGGCGGATCCGGACAGGGCGACGACGAACCCGAAGTCGGGCAGCCGCTGCCCGAGAGCGCGGATTTCCTCGAGGTAGAACAGGTCGGCGGTGGTGCGTGCCCCGTAGTAGAAGCGGACCCGGCGGGTGTCGCCGGTTTCGCTCAGGTGCCGGAGCAGACCGAGCACGGGGGCCATCCCGGCACCCCCGGCCATCAGGACCAGCGGCAGCACGTGGCCCTTTTTGAGGGTGAAGTTGCCGTAGGGGCCGCGCAGGGCGATCGGGTGGCCGACCTCGATGCCGGTTTCGAGCAGCGACGAGAACTTCCCGCCCGGGTACTTCTTGATGAGGAACTCGACGTGGCCGGCCGTGGACGGCGTCGTCGCCATGGAGAACGACCGGTTTTCCTCCGTGCCCGGAATGGTGAGCTCGGCGTACTGCCCCGGCTTGAACTCCAGCGCCGCGGGTTCGACCAGCTTGAGCTTGAGGCCGACGATGTCGTGCGTGTGCTCGACGATCTCGAGGACCTCGGTCCGGACTTCCTGCAGGGGCGCCGAGTTGAGCAGTTCCTCCTCGTCGAAGTTCAGCAGCTCGATGGTGCAGTCGCTGAAGGCGTGCGCCCGGCAGAGCAGCACGTAACCTTCCGCGACCTCGGCGTCGTTGCAGGCGAACGTCGAGTAGCGCTCCATCTGGATTTCGCCGTCGAGGACGTAGGACTTGCACGCCGAGCACTGGCCCTCACGGCAGCCGTGCATGAGGTGGATGCCCTGGCGGAAAGCGGCGTCGAGGATCTTCTCGTCTTCGCCGACTTCCATTTCGATGTCGACCGGTTCGAAGGAGATGCGGTGCTTGTCGGCCATGGGGAGTCTCGATTCTCGGGAACGGACGACGGCGGCGGTCACCGCCGTCGTCCGCGGGTCCTCAGGCCGTCAGGCGACCGTGACGTTGGGGTTGGCGCGGTACGCCGCGGCCCACTGCTCACGTTCCTTGTCGGACATCTGGTTGAGGGTGACGTTCGGGCTGGCGAACTGGATGCCGCGCAGGTCGTCGAGCGTCCACAGCTTCTTCGGGTCGTCGAGGTCCAGGTGCGGCTGCGGGATCAGCGTCCTGCCGTCGTCGCGGACGTAGCCGAGGTCCTTGACGATGTCGGCGAGATCCCGGTCGTGGTGCAGCGTTTCCCACTCGCGCTGCCCGGTGAGCCGGCCCATGTTCGGCGTCGCCCGGCCCTCGTACTCCGGCCGGAACGCGACCTTGTCGGTCCAGGCGCAGGTCTCCGAGCAGTAGGTCCGCCACTGGTCGTCGACCTTGTCCACCACCAGGTCCTCGCGGACGAGGCAGGGCACCATGCACGTCCAGCAGCGGTGCGGGTACTCGTAGCCGACGTCCTCGAACGCGATCGGCTTGTTCCGGCCCGGGCGGCTCAGCCGGTTGTAGGCCTCCCACCACTTGCCGAACTGGTTGTACCAGCCCGGGTACTTGTCCTCGAACCACTCGAAGTCGGTGTCGGTCATGCCGTCGATCCGCCAGTAGTTCACCGGCCAGCCGGTCGCGAAGAACTGCGCGACACGGTGGACGTAGAACTTGTTGGTGATGCGGTTCCACGCCTCCTCGACGAGGTCGTGCGGGATGACGAGCCCGTACTTCTCCAGCGGCAGCAGGTAGCTGCGGTAGTAGTCGTCGTAGATCCAGCGCCGCCACATCTCCGCGTAGGACTCGCGGTCCTTGCGGCGGTCCTTGGTGCCGTACTCGATGAACGTGCCGATCGCGGCGTCCACCACGCAGTGGTTGTTCCACCAGGCGTAGCGCAGGTCGCGCTCGAGCAGCGGGCGGTTGCGCTCGTCGGCCAGGGCCATCAGCAGGATCGAGTAGCCGTTGCTGATGTGGCGGGACTCGTCGGACTGCACCGAGTGGAACACCGTCGGCAGCAGGTAGTCGCCGTTGGCCGCGGCCTCGTCCGGCATCGCCACGAAGAGCGTGTTGGTGAACGCGGTTTCGGCGACCACCGTCAGGTAGATGTTCGCCGCGGTGATCGCGTCACCGGTGATGAACCCCTCGCCGAACTGACGGCCGATGGTGCCGGCGTAGTTGTTCGCGAACGCCTTCTCCGTGATGTCGAAGCCGGCCGGGTCGATGTAGTTGTTCATGTACAGCTTTTTGAGGTTCATCTGGATCGTCGAGTGGCGGACCTCGTCGATCATCTGCACCGCGAGTCCGTTGTGGATCTCCGGGTTCGGCACCGCGTCGATGGCCATCGGCATCGCGCGGGCGGCGGAGATCTCCGGGAACGGGATGATCGAGAGGAACAGCTTCTGCCACTCGAGCCAGCGCTGCTGCACCTGCCGGAACATGTTGCCGCGGATCGCGCCGTCCATGGCCCCGAAGACCCGGTTGTCCTTCTCCTCCTCCATCGGGAAGTAGGAGCGCATGATCTGCTTCAGCGGGTCCTTTTTGGGCGCTTTCTCGAACGTGTAGTCCGTTCCGAACCGGGTCGCCGGAGTGGCGAACGTCGGTTCCCATGACAGTTCCGTGATCTTGTTGTGCGCCTTGGTGAGACTCTGCCTGCTCAAAATCGGCCTCCTCGAAACCGGGGTCTCTCAGCCCGGCCGGTACGTCTGACGGGAGGAGTGTGTTGCGGATCGCACCGGGGTTCTGTCTCAATGTGAGATGAAGCGAGGCGCGGGTCTGGGCGACGATGTGGTGCACGGGCAGAGCCACCACACTGTCCGGGACACCGACCGTCAAAGGAGACGCTGGTGACGACGCACGGAGACCGGTTGGGCGCGCAGCTCATGCGCGACCTGCGGGAGAAGTTCCTGTCCTCCACTCCTCTGCCCGAGGTGCACGGGGTCCGGGACGTCATCAGCGCGTCCTGGCGCCGCGCGCTCGAGCACCGGGTCGACGCCGAAGCGTCCGACCCGGTCTTCGTCACCGACCGCGACGAGGAAAGCCTCCTTGCCCACAGCGCGACACCCGTGCTGGCGAACCTGTCGGAGGAAATGGCCAACCACCCGGTGGCGATCCTGCTGACGGACGCGAACGGGCTCGTGGTCAGCCGGGTGACCACGGATCGGGCCCTCACCACCGGGCTGGACGAGATCTCGCTCGCCCCCGGATACAGCTACGCCGAGGAGTCGGTCGGCACCAACGGGATCGGCACGGCACTGGAGTGCCAAAAATCCGTACTCGTTTCAGGTTTCGAGCACTTCAACAGCAGTCTCACGGAGTTCGAATGCGCCGGCGCGCCGATCATTCACCCGATCAGGGGTCACCTGGCCGGTGTACTTGATCTGACGTCCTGGGCCGACACCTCCGGTCCCTTGCTCCTCACGCTGGCGAGGACGACGGCGAAGCGCATCGAAGAGGCGATGCTCGCGAGCACCGGCGCTCGCGAACTGAGCCTCTTCCGCGAGTACCTCGCGTCCTGCCAACGCGGCTCCGGCGCGATCTTGGCCGTCAACCAGGACGTCGTCATGGTCAACAGCCATGCCGAAGAGCTCTACGACGTGACAGACCGCGCCGCCCTGATCACCCACACGGCCGACCTGGTCGGTTCGACGAAGCCGGTGACCGTCGTCGCCGATCTCCCGTCTGGCGTGGTGGCCCGATTGGAATACCGGCCCGTCTACAGCGGATCAGCGCTCGCAGGCGGGGTGTTCCGGGTGAAGAACCAGGCCCACACCCGTCGGCGGGCGAGGCACAGCGACGTGCAGCTTCCCGGCGTCGTCGGCGCCAACTCGCAGTGGCGGCAGGCGTGCGCCATCGCGAACACCAGCTTCGCCGAGCGGAACTGGCTGGCACTGAGCGGCGAGGGCGGCGTCGGCAAGGCGGCCATGGCGCAGGCCGTGGCGATCCGGAACGACCGCCGCCCGGTGCAGGTCGACTGCGCGGCCGTCGCCGACGACTACGAAGAGTGGACCGAAGACCTGGCCGACGACGTGTCCCGCGGCGAGCCGCCGGTCGTGATCATCCGGCACGCCGAGGCCCTCACCGGCGACGGCTTGCAGCGGCTGACCGGCCTGCTGACCACCTGGCAGGGCGCTCCCCCGGACCACGCGCCGGCCTGGGTCGTCATCACGCTCGGCGACGAGCCGACCAGCTCGGACGTCCAAGGCTGCTTGATGCCCTTCTTCGCGCACACCGTCGAGGTGCCGCCGCTGCGTCACCGGCTCGACGACCTGCAGCGCCTGGTCCCCCACCTGCTCGCGCGCCACGCGACCAACCGGCCGCTGACACTGTCGGACGCCTGCCTGCGCCAGCTCATGCGGCTGCCGTGGACCGGCAACGTCCGCCGGCTCGACCAGGTCCTCGCCGACGCCGCCCGCCGGCGCCGGAGCGGGACGATCGAGGTCTCGGACCTGCCCGCGGAATGCCGGACCTTCACCCGCCGTCAGCTGACCAAGCTCGAGGCGATCGAGCGCGACGCCATCGTGCGCAGCCTGGGGGCCAACCGCGGCAACAAGGAGCGCGCGGCGGCCGACCTCGGCATGTCGCGAGCGACGATCTACCGCAAGATCCGCGCGTTCGGCATCGTGCCGGACCACACCTAGCGGTTCATCGGAGGAGAAGGGTCTCCGGCACGTCGACGGCGCGGCTGCGCAGGTATTCGCCGAGGCCCTTGGCCTGCGGATCCGGACGGACCGACGCGGCCACGCCTTCTCCGAGGAGCCCGACCACCACGAAGTTGACCGCACGCAGGTTCGGCAGTTCGAAGCGCCGGACCTCGAGAGCGGCCGCTTCGGGCAGCAGGGACCGGAACCGAGCTTCGTCGAGGAAGTGACGCAGCCAGTCGTACTCCGCGTCGGTCCGGGTCCAGAGACCGATGTTGGCGTTGCCGCCCTTGTCGCCCGAGCGGGCACCGGCCACCTCGCCCAACTGCACCCGACGGGTCGGCCCGTCGAACACCCGGGGTTCGACCGGGGCGGGCCGCGCGGTCGTCCACGGCCCGGTCGGCGGATGCGGGATGACGCGCCGGGTGCCGTCGGGCAGGGTGACGCGGTGCTGGACCTCGGCCGCCGGGACGAGCGTGGGCCAGTAGACGCCGAAGCCGCTCTCCGCGGACGGCGGAGTCGTCGTGTGGAAACCCGGGTAGCCGCCGAGCGCCAGCTCCATCGTCGTGTTCGAGAAGCGCCGGCCCACCTTGGCCCGGTCCGGGTCCTTGACCGTGACGCGCAGGTGGGCGGTGGCTTCGGCGTTCACGGGCGCGTCCGGGTGGTCGAACCGCAGCAGGGTCACGTCGACCTCGGCGAACTGCTCCTTGCCGCCCAGCAGCTCGAACAGCTGCTGCTCGGCCCACGCGGCCTTTTCCTCGATCCGGGTGCCGGTGAGCACCAGGGTCATCGTGTTCCGGTAGCCGCCGTCGTGGTTGAGGGCCACCTTCAGCCGGTCGCCGGGTGGGCTGCCGCGGGTGCCGCTGATCCGCACGCGGTCGGGTCCGACCTGGTCGAGTCGCACGGTGTCGAAGTGCGCCACCGCGTCCGGCCCGGCGTAGGGCGGTTCGGCGATCTCGTACAGCAGCTGCGCGGTAACCGTGCCAGCCGAGACCAGACCGCCGGTGCCGTCGTGCTTGGTGATCACGCTCGAGCCGTCGGCCTCGACCTCGGCGATCGGGAAGCCCGGGTAGCGGCGGTCGGTGACCTCTTCGAAGAACGCGTAGTTGCCGCCGGTGGCCTGCGGGCCGCACTCGATCACGTGCCCCGCGGCCATCGCCCCCGCGACCGCGTCGAAGTCCGTGGGCGCCCAGCCGTGCCACCAAGCGGCAGGACCGGCCACCAGGGACGCGTCGGTGACGCGACCCGTCACGACGACGTCGGCGCCGGCCTCCAGCGCCGCGGCGATGCCCCAGCCGCCGAGGTAGGCGTTGGCGGTCAACGGTTCCACGCCGGCGTCGGCGAGCTTGCGGCCGGTGTCGAGGTGGACCAGTTCCGGCAGCTCGCCGAGCCGGTCGACGAGGTCGTCGCCATCGACGTGGGCGATCTTCGGGTGCAGGCCCAGCCGCTCGGCGAGCGCGGTGATCTCGGCGGCCAGCCCCGGCGGGTTCAGGCCCCCGGCGTTGGACACGATCCGGATGCCGCGGTCCAGGCACGTGCCCAGCACCTGTTCGAGCTGGGTGAGGAACGTCTTCGCGTAGCCGGCCGCCGGATCCTTCCGGCGCGCCTTCCACAGGATCAGCATGGTCAGCTCGGCGAGGTAGTCGCCGGTGAGGACGTCGATCGGGCCGCCCTCGACCACCTCCCGCGCCGCGGCGAGGCGGTCGCCGTAGAAACCGGAGCAGTTCGCGATCCGGACCGGGCGGCTCACGCGCGCGTCCGTTCGCGGCCGGGTCCGGGTGCTCCGGCGAAGGCCTGCGCGAGGCCGATCCACTCGTGGGCCACCGGTCCGGTCACGACCAACCCGGTGTCGTCGACGTGACGGCGCTGGGTCACCGTCAGGCAGAAGTCGAGCGCGGCGCCTTCGACGCGGTCGGTGGCGTCGGCGGGACCCCAGGTCCACAGTGGACCGGAGGGTGCGCGCAGCTCCACGCGGATCGGGGCGACCGGCGCTTCGCGGCCGTTGAGCCGGAAGCTGAACGCGGTCGTCGAGACGCCGAGGTGGGCGATGTGCCGCAACCGGTCCGTGGCCGGACGCGTCACCCCGAGGGTGTCGGCGATGTCCTGGCCGTGCGCCCAGGTCTCCATGATCCGCGCGGTGACCGAGGAAGCCACGCTCATGTCGGGCCCGTACCAGGGCAGCCGGGCGCGCGGGTCGCGCCCGCGGAACGCCGTGACGAACGCGGTGCGGGCCCGCGCGAACCACGCCCGGACTTCGTCCGCGCCCAGTCCCGCGTGCTGCGCGGCGACGCGGTCGGGGAAGTCCATGCCGCCGGCCACCAGCGCCGCGGCCGCCTGCCGGAAGCCGTCGGGGTCGACCGCGGCCCGCGTCGCGGCTTCGTCGAAGAAGGCGAGATGCGTGACCTGGTCGCGGATCGTCCACCCGGCGGCGGGCGTGGGCCGGGCGATCCCGGTGTCGTCCAGCGGGCCGATCATCGCTTCGATGTCGGCGGCCTCGGCGAGCAGGTCGTCGAGGAGCGCGTCCGGGGAGACGGCCATGTCAGCGTCCTTCCCACACGGGCGTGCGCTTCTCGCGGAAGGCCGCCGGGCCTTCCTGCGCGTCGCGCGAGCGGTACACCGGCGCCCAGATCTCCTCGGCCCGCTCGTAGGCATCGGCGCGGGACAGGTAGGCGGTCTCCTTGGCCGCGCGCACCGAAAGCGGCGCGTTGGCCGCGATCCGCTCGGCCAGCGCCTGGGTGCGGGACCGCAGCTCGGCCAGGGGCACGACGTCGTTGACCAGCCCGACCTCGCGGGCCCGGTGCGCGTCCAGCGGGTCGCCGGTGAGCAGGATCTCCAGGGCGATCCGCGGCGGCACCAGCCAGGACAGCGGCGCCGCCCAAGGCGCGCCCCGGCCCACCTTCACCTCGCTCACCGCGAACCGGGCGTGCTCGGCCGCGACGACGAGGTCGCACTGCTGTGCCAGCAGGAACCCGCCGGCGTACGCGACCCCGTTGACGGCGGCGATCGTGGGTTTGGGCACGTCGATGTTCCGGCCGAACTGCGGCAGGAAGTCCGGCGGCGGGACTTCGAGGGCCGTCTCGGCCATCTCCTTGAGGTCACCGCCGGCGCAGAACGCCTTGTCCCCGGCCCCGGTCAGCACGAGCACCGCGGCCGAGTCGTCGGCGACGAACCGCCGGGTACCCGCCCACAAGCCGTCTCGGACCTCTTCGGACAGTGCGTTGCGCGCTTCGGGGCGGTCGATCGTCAGCCAGGCGACGCCGTTGCCCACCGCGTAGGAAACGCTCACGACACCACCGCCAGGACGTGCCCGGCGTCGACCTGGTCGCCCTCGCGCACCCGCAGTTCGGCGACCGACCCATCGATCGGAGCGAGGACGGTGTGCTCCATCTTCATCGCCTCCAGGACCACGAGCGCCTGCCCGGCCACGACGCTGTCCCCGGCGTCGACGAGGACCCGAACCACCGCGCCGGGCATCGCGGCCAGCAGTGACCCAGCGGCCGCGGCGGCGTCAGGATCCGCGAAACGCGGGACTTCGGTCAGCGCCGCCGACCCGTCCGGACCGTCCACATAGGAGCTACCGGCCCGGGTGTGCACCCGGTAGGCACGGTGGACGCCGTCGATCTCCAGCTCCACGAGCTCGGGTGCCGCGGAGACCAGCCGGACCGAGCCGCCGAGCGGGGTGCCGTTGACGGTGAGCCGGAGACCGGACCGGCGGACCGAATAGGCGACGTCCAGGGTCTCGCCGCCACTGAGGTAGCCGACCCGCTGGGGCACCCCGCCGACGTTGCGCCAGCCCGACGGCATCTCGGGCACGACCCGGGCGTCCCGGCGGTGGCGGGCCTGCCGGGCCAGCGCCGCAGCGGCGGCCTGCCGGGCGCCACCCCCTTCGGAAGCGCCCAGCGCGACGGGGTCGTGCCGGGTCAGGTATCCCGTGTCGGTGCGGCCGGCCAGGAACTCGGCCTCGCCCAGGATGCCGACGAGGAGGTCGCGGTTCGTCGTGACGCCGTGCAGCTCGGCGTGCCGCAACGCGCGGGCCAGGGTGCGCGCCGCATCGCGGCGGGTGCGGCCGTGGGCGATGACCTTGGCGAGCATCGGGTCGTAGTGCGGGCCGACCACCGAGCCGTCGACGACGCCGGAGTCGACGCGGACGCCACGCAGTTCGGGGACGCGGAACCGGTGCAGCGTCCCGGTGGCGGGCAGGAAACCGGCCGGGACGTCCTCGGCGTAGAGCCGGACCTCGATCGCGTGCCCGTCGATCCGGGCGCCGGCGACCTCGGGCGGCAGCGGCTCCCCCTCCGCGACCCGCAGCTGCAGTTCGACCAGGTCCAGGCCGGTGACCAGCTCGGTCACCGGGTGCTCCACCTGCAGGCGCGTGTTGACCTCCAGGAAGAAGAACCGGTTGTCGCGGTCCAGGACGAACTCGACGGTGCCGGCGCCGGTGTAGCCGATGGCCTTCCCGGCGGCGACAGCAGCGGCACCGAGTTCGGCGCGCAGGGCACCGTCGACCGCCGGAGACGGGCTCTCTTCGACGATCTTCTGGTAGCGCCGCTGGATCGAGCACTCCCGCTCGAAGAGGTGCACCACCTCGCCACGGGAGTCACCGAGGATCTGGACCTCGACGTGCCGCGGGTCGACGACGAACCGTTCGAGGAACACCGTTCCGTCGCCGAACGCCGACGCGGCTTCACGGCGGGCACCCGTGACGGCCTCCTCGAGCCCGGCGGAGTCGTGGACCACGCGCATGCCCCGGCCGCCGCCGCCGAAAGCGGCCTTGACCAGCACCGGGAAGCCGATGGACGCGGCCACTGCGGCGAGGTCGGTGTCGTCGGTGACGGTCGCTCCCGGCAGCACCGGGACCCCGGCTTCGTCCATCAGCGCCTTGGCTTCGATCTTCGAGCCCATCGAGGCGATGGCCGCCGGGGACGGCCCGACGAACGTCAGCCCGGCCGCGGCGCAGTCGCGGGCGAACCCGGCGTTCTCCGACAGGAACCCGTACCCGGGGTGGACCGCGTCGGCGCCGGTGGCCCGGGCCGCGGCGATGACGAGGTCGCCGCGCAGGTACGTCTCGGACGGTGCGGCGCCGGGCAGCCGGACGGCTTCGTCGGCGAGCCGGGTGAAGGGCGCGCCGGCGTCCGGGTCGGAGTACACGGCGACGGTCGCGATGCCGAGGTCGTGCGCGGTGCGCATGACCCGCGCGGCGATCTCCCCGCGGTTGGCGACCAGGAGTTTCGTGATCATCGTCCTCACATCCGGAAGACGCCGAAGCCGCGCCGGCCCTCGACGCGGTTGGAGTGGACGGCGGACAGCGACATCCCCAGCACGTCGCGGGTGTCGCGGGGGTCGACGATGCCGTCGTCGTAGAGCCGCGCGGTGACGGCGAACGCGTGCGACTCGCTTTCGATCTGGCTCTCGATCGCCGCGGTGCGCTTCCGGTCGGCTTCTTCGTCGAACTCGCGCCCCTGCGAGGTCGCTGACGCACGCCCGACGATCGACATCACCCCGGCGAGCTGGGGCGCGCCCATCACCGCGAGCTTCGCGCCCGGCCAGGCGAACATCAGCCGCGGGTCGTAGGCGCGGCCGGACATGCCGTAGTTGCCGGCGCCGAACGACGAGGCCATGTTGACCGTCAGGTGCGGCACCGTGCTGTTGGTGACGGCGTTGATCATCTTGGCGCCGTCCTTGATGATCCCGCCCTGCTCGTACTGCGTGCCGACCATGTAGCCGGTGGTGTTCTGCAGGAACACCAGGGGCACGTCGGTCTGGTTGGCGAGCAGGATGAACTCACTGGCCTTCTTGGCCTCCTCGCTGAACAGCACGCCGCGGTGGTTCGCGAGCACACCGACCGGATAACCGTGGATGCTCGCCCAGCCCGTGACGAGCGAGGTGCCGTAGAGCGGCTTGTACTCGTCGAAGTCGGAGCCGTCGACGGTGCGGGCGAGGATCTCGCGCGGGTCGAAGGGCACCTTGGTGTCCGGCGGCACGATCCCGAGGATCTCCTCGGGGTCGTAGCGCGGCGGCTCGGGGTTCCGGCTGGGGGCCGGGCCGAGCTTGCGCCAGTTGATCCGGGAGATGACCCGCCGGCCCAGCCGGATGGCGTCGTACTCGTCGACCGCGAAGTAGTCGGAGAGGCCGGAGACGCGGGAGTGCATGTCCGCGCCGCCGAGCGACTCGTCGTCGGCCTCTTCCCCGGTGGCCATCTTGACCAGCGGCGGGCCGCCGAGGAAGACCTTGGCCTGCCGGTCGACGAGCACCGCGTAGTCGCACATGCCGGGCACGTACGCGCCGCCCGCGGTGGAGTTGCCGAACACGATCGCGAGGGTCGGGACGCCCATCGACGACAGCTCGGTCAGCTCGTGGAAGATCCGCCCGGCGGGGACGAACAGGTCGGCCTGGGTCGGCAGGTCGGCCCCGCCGGACTCGACGAGGTTGATCACCGGCAGCCGGTTGACGCGGGCGATCTCCAGCGCTCGCAACGTCTTCCGCAGTGAGTACGGGTTCATCGCCCCGCCGCGCACGGTCGGGTCGTGGCCGATGACGACACACTCCACATCGGACACCACGCCGATGCCGGTGAGCACCGACGCGCCGACCGTGAAGTCGGTGCCCCACGCGGCGAGCGCGGACAGTTCCAGGAACGGGCTGTCCGGGTCGAGCAGCAGTTCCAGGCGTTCGCGGACCGGGAGCTTCCCCCGGTCGCGGTGCCGCTGGACGTAGCGCTCACCGCCGCCGGCGACGGCCAGCTCCAGCTGCTCTTCCAGCCGTTCCAGGGCTTCCAGCTGCGCCTTGCGGTTGGTCGCGTAGCTCTCGCCGGAGACGTCGAGCAGGGACTTCAAGACCGTCATTCCGCTCCCCCGTAATGCCCGGAATGCTTCTCCCGGACCACGTTCTTCTGGATCTTCCCGGTGGACGTCCGAGGCAGCTCGTCAGTGACGATCACCGCCTTCGGGACCTTGTAACCATCCAGGCGGTCCTTGAGCCGCAGGCGCAGGTCGTCGGCGTCGATCCGCTCCCCCGGTTTCGGCACGACCACCGCCGTGATGGCTTCGGTCCACCGTTCGTGCGGCAGCCCGACGACCACGACCTCGGCGACGTTCGGCTCGGTGTCGTAGACCGCCCGCTCGACCTCGATCGAGGCGACGTTTTCGCCGCCGGTCTTGATGACGTCCTTGGAGCGGTCGGCGAACCACAGCACGCCGTCCGGCCCGAACCGGCCGACGTCGCCGGAGTGGAACCAGCCGTGCCGGAACGCCTCGGCCGTCGCCTCGGGGTTGTGCAGGTACTCCTGCATGGCCGACGGCGCCCGATAGACGATCTCACCCTGGTCACCGCGCGGCAGCAGATTCCCGTCCGGGTCCATGATCCCGACCTGGACGCCGGTGAGCGGCGTGCCGACCGCGCCGATGTGCGAGAGCTGGTGCTCGGGCCGGAACAGCGTCGTGATCGGGCTCATCTCGGTCTGGCCGAACAGCAGCGCGAAGTCGCAGCGGAAGCCGTCGAGGCAGGCTTTGATCTGCGCTTCGGGCATCGGCGCCATCGCGTAGACCGCGCGTCGCAACGACGACAGGTCGCGGTCGCCGAACGACGGGTGCTCCAGCGCGGCGCGGTACATCATCGGCAGGCCGAAGACCTGGGTGATCCGCTCGCGTTCGATCGTGGCGAGAAATCGCCCCGGGTCGAAGCCGCGGTGCACGAAGATCGTGGCACCGACGACGACCGCGGGGGTGCAGAAGGCGTTCAGCTGCGCGGTGTGGAACATCGGCATCATGGCGATGAACCGGTCGTCGGCGCGCCAGCCGGAGTCCAGCGCGGCCGACATCGACTCCAGGTGGATCGCCAGGTGCGTGCCGACCACGCCCTTCGGCGACGCCGTGGTCCCGGAGGTGTACAGGTAGGACAGTGGGGCGCGGTCCTCGACGACCACCTCGGGTGACGTCGTGTTGTCGGACAGCACGTCGTCGAAGTCGAGCCCGGCAGCGTCACCGCCGGTGCCGGGCGCGAGGATCACGTCGGCCGCCTCGGGCACCGCGGGTGCGATGACCCCGAAGAGCTGGCGTTCCACGACGATGCCGCGAGCTTGCGAATGCCCGAGCACGTAAGCGACTTCGTCGGCGCGCCAGCCCAGGTTGATCGGCACGCACACGAGCCCGAGTTTCGCGCAGGCGTAGTAGACGGCGAGGAATTCGGCGCTGTTGGCCGAGGCCAGCGCGAGGACGTCACCGGTCGAGTAGCCGCGTGCGGTCAGGCCGTGCGCGAACCGGTTGACCCACCGGTCGAACTCGCCGTAGGTCCAGCGGCGGTCGCCGTCGACCACGGCGAGGGCCTCCGGGCGGGAGAACGCGACGCGCGTGAGGGCATCGCCGACGTTGACCCGGTGGACGAGGTTGTGGTCCGTCATCAGTCCTCCTAGTAGGACCGGGGCAGCCCGAGGCTGTGCTGGGCGACGAAGTTGAGGATCATTTCGCGGTTCACCGGGGCGATCCGCAGCAACCGGGCCAGCCCCCAGTACGGCAGCAGCCCGAAGTCCGCCGAGACGCCGTTGCCGCCGTGGGTCTGGATCGCGGCGTCGACCGCGGCCAGCGCGGCTTCGGCGGCGGCGTACTTGGCCATGTTCGACGCCTCGCCCGCAGGGAGCCCGCGGTCGTGCAGGGCGGCCGCGCGGTGCGTCATCAGGGCGGCCAGCTCGGTTTCGATCTTCGCCTTGGCCAGCGCGTGCGAAACCCCTTGGTGCGCCCCGATCGGGCGGTCCCAGACCACCCGCTCCCGGGCGTAGCGCGCCGCGACGTCGAGGGCGTAGCGCGCGATGCCGACGCAGAGCGCGGCGCCGGTGATGCGTTCGGGGTTGAGGCCGTGGAAGACCTGCCGGAAGCCTTCGCCCTCTTCTCCGACGAGTGCCGTGGCGGGCAGCCGGACGCCGTCGAGGTGCAGGGTGAACTGCTTCTCCGGCAGCATGACGTCCACCGGCAGCGGGGTGACCGTGAGCCCGGGCGCGTCGGTGGGCATCAGGAACAGCGACAGCCGGGCGCTGCCGTCGGGATCGCGGCCGGTGCGCGCGACCAGCAGCAGCGCGTCGGCGGTGTCGACGCCGGAGATGTAGTACTTCTCGCCGTCGAGCACCCACTCGTCGCCGTCGCGGCGGGCGGTGGTGGCCAGCCTGTGGGTGTTGGAGCCGGCGTCGGGCTCGGTGATGGCGAAGACGACCTTCGCGCGGCCGCTCGCCAGGCCCGGCAGCCACTCCTTGCGCTGCTCCGGCGTACCGAACTCGGTGATCACCTCCGCCGAGATGGCCTCGGTGACCAGCAGGAGCAGGATCGGCGCACCCTTCGCCGCGCTCTCCTCGATCACGATGGTCAGCTCGGCCAGGCCGCGGCCGCCCCCGCCGTACTCCTCGGGGATGTTGACGCCGATGAACCCCGCGTCGCCCAGCGCGTGCCACAGCTCGGTGCATTCCCGGCCTTCGCGGGCGTGCTCGACGTAGTAGCGGCCGCCGAAGGGAGCGGCGATGGCGCCCACCGCAGCCCGGAGATCACGGGTCTCATCGCTTTCGAGCACGTCCACTCCGACGCTCCTTAGTGATTTTCTATTCACTAATAGCGCACCGTAGCCCTCGTCTGCGAGGATGACAAGATGACGGCACCCTCTCCGGCCACCCGCCGCAGGCGCGATCCCGACCGCCGGGAGCGGATCCTGACCGCGGCCGCCGAGCTCACCGCGCGGCGCGGGTTCCACGCGATCGGCATGTCCGACATCGGCGCGGAGGCGGGCATCGTCGGCTCCGGCGTCTACCGGCACTTCGAGAACAAGGACGCCATCCTGGTCGCCCTGCTCGACCGCGTGATGGCCCGCCTGCAGGACGGCGCCGCGGCGATCCTCGCCGCCGGCCCGGACGACCGGGCCACCTTGTCCGGCCTGATCAGGGACCACGTCCGGGTGGCCATCGAGGACCGCACCGTGCTCGCGGTCTACCACCGCGAGATCCACAACCTCCCCGAAGACGCGCGACGGCGGCTGCGACGGCTGCAGCGCCACTACCTCGAGGACTGGGTCCACGTGCTCGCGCCACTGCGGCCCGACCTCGCCGACGGCGAGCTCCGGCTCGCCGTGCACGCCGCGATCGGCGCCGTGCAGTCCACGCTCTTCTTCCGCAGCGGGCTCGCGCCCGAGCGGCTCGCCGAACTGCTCGACGAGATGGCGCACGCGTGCCTGGGGGTGCCGCGGACACCGGCGACGTCAGTGAATTCCGAATAACTATCTTCTTGCGTCGGTGACCTGGGTCACGGCATGCTGGTCGACGGCAGCGACGGCGAAGGAGCACCGGCATGACCGCGACCGACCACACCGCGACCGAGCACACCACTGCCCTGATCGACGTCGAGACGCTGCGCGGCCGCCGCGCCGTGCACCGCTGGGAACGGACGTCGATCGGCGACGTCTTCGAACGCCTCACCTGGAGCCGCCCGGACCAGGTCGCCATCGCCTCGGCCGACGGCGCCCACGGTGAAGACCGGTTCGCGACGGTCACCTACCGCCAAGCCGACGAAGCCGCCAACCAGCTCGCCCACGCACTCGCCGCGGCCGGCCTGGCACCCGGCGACCGCGTGCTGCTCTTCTGCGAGAACACCGTCGAGGCGTTCCTCGCCAAGATCGGGATCGCCAAGGCGGGCATGGTCGCCGTCCCGCTGAACCCCGGCCTCGCCCCCGACGTCCTCGCGCACCTCGTCCGGCTCACCGAGCCGTCGCTCGCGATCGTCGACGCCGAGCTGTGGCCGCGACTGGACGGCGTCGCAGGCCTGCGCGTCGGCGCCACCATCACGGTCGGCGGCGGCCCGGTCGCGGGCAGCCCGTCCTTCGGCGAGTTCCTCGACGGGCACCCGGCCACCGAGCCGGACGTCGAGATCCACGGCGACGACATCTTCCAGCTGCTGTTCACCTCCGGCACCACCGCGCTGCCGAAGGGCGTGATGCTGTCGCACAGCTACGTCCACCTGGCGGGGCTGAACTTCGCGCTGTCGCTCACCCGCGGCCTGCGCCACGAGGCCGACCTGCGGGTCTGCACGTTCCTGCCGATGATCTACCACGTCGGCGACGCGCTGTTCACGTATTCGACGTTCTTCGCCGGCGGCACGCTCACCCTCGGCCGCCGTCCCGTTCCCGGCCCGGTCGCCGCCGCGCTCGCCCGGTCCGGCGCCACCGCGGTCTGGGCCGGCTCGCCCCAGTTCGTGGCCGCGCTGGCCGACGAGTTCGACGCGAACCCGGACCTGGACCTGACCTCGCTGACGGCGCTCGTCTACGGCTGGGGCGCCCTGTCCCCCGCACTCATGGGGCGTCTGGAAGCCCGGACGGCGCCGGGGTTCGTCGCGATCGGGATCTTCGGCCAGACCGAAGCCATCGCCTGCCACCGGTTCTGGCCGAGCGCGTGGCCCGAGGTCCACGCCCGCACGGCGCCCGCGATGAACTACGTCGGCGTGCCGAGCGGGCTGCTCGCCTCCGACGTCGTCGACGAACTCGGCGAGCCGGTCCGCGGCACGCCGGGCGAAGCCGTCTACCGGTCACCGGTCATGACCGCGGGCTACTACCGCGACGCCGCCGCGACCCGGGAAGCGTTCCGCGACGGGTGGTTCCACTCCGGCGACTCGGCGGTGGTCGACGACGACGGCCTGCGCGTGATGGTCGACCGCTACAAGGACATCGTGAAGACGGGCGGGGAGAACGTCTCCAGCATGCGGGTGGAAGCGGTGCTGCAGCAGCATTCCGCGGTGCTGCGCGCGGCCGTGATCGGGCTGTCGCACGAACACTGGGGCGAAGCGGTCACCGCCGTCGTCGTCCGTCGCCCCGGCATCGAGACGACGGCGGCGGAGCTGATCGCGTTCTGCCGCGAGCACCTGGCCGGCTACGAGACCCCGAAGGCGGTCGTCTTCGCCGACGCGCTCCCCGAAACCGTCGGCGGCAAGATCCTCAAGTACAAGTTGCGCGCCCGGCACGCGGACTTGTACCGCTAGCCGGGACCGCACTCGTCAGGCCCGGCCGGTCACGTGCCTCATCCCCGCGTGGCCGCGTTCAGGATCGGCTCGGGCACCGAGACTTGGTTGAGCCCCCATCTCGACATGATCCCGACGTACTCGCCGTCGCGGAAAAGCTCTTGGAACACCTCGTGCAGCACCGGGCCCAGCTTCGAGGATTTGGGGACGTACAACGCCAGATCGTCCTTCGTGGCCCCTTGCGCTTCGGTCTGGGTGACGTACTTGTACGCGCCTTGCCGCTGCGTCACGTCGATCGCCGCGGCCTCGGTCATCCCCGCGGCGTCCGCGCGCCCGGAACGGGTTGCCAGCAACGTGCCGTTGGTGTCGTCGAGGCCGACGGTCTTCGTTGCCGGGTGCTTGTTCTCCGTGCAGAAGCGGGACAGTTTGTTCAGCTGGTCCTCCACGACGCTGGCGGTCACCACCGCGATGCGCTTGCCGCAGAGATCTTCGGGTTTGGTGATCCCGGCTGTCGACTCGACGGGGACCACGTACGCGGTGCGGGTCGTCATCCAGGTGATCGTGTCGAACTGCTTCTCGCGCTCGGCGGTGGCCTTGACCGGGCCGTTGAACGCGTCGTACCGGTTGCTCAGCATGCCCTGCAGCGCGGCCGGGAGACCGGCCACGACGACGGTCTCGGTCCGGACGCCGAGCACCTGGCCGATCGCGGCCTGGAAGTCGGCGTCGATCCCGGTGACCGTGACCCCGTCTTGGGCGACCGTGCGGTAAGGCGGATGGGAGTCACCGGCGAACTTGATCACCCCGGCGTCCTTGATCGCTTGCGGCAGCGCGTCGTGCAAGGACTGCACCACCGCGAGGTTCGTCTCGGTCGCCAGACTCGGCGAGCGGCTTCCCACCGTGCATCCGGTGGCTGACAGGCCGATGGCAGCGGCCGCGAGGAACATGCTTCGGCTTCGTCGACGAAGGGGGGATCGCATAGACGTATTCCTTGCCTGAGGTCGGCTTTCAACCCGGGACCGCGGCAAGAGTGCGGGACTCCGCGCACGATAGGTTGCGAATGCGTCGGCGATCGTTGCACAACATGTCGCCTTGTTCAACCCGCTCGTCCCGTTGCCGGCGCGGCATCGTCGTCGAGCTGAGCAACGCATTCCCCAGGGGACTGCTGATGGCGCCCGACCTGCAGCCGGAAAGTCAACTACTTGACAGTCGACCGTAGGAGAAACTGCACAATTTGAAGTCTGACGCGGTGCCAGCCGACGTCAGCTCGCGGGGAGGAACCGGTCGAGCACCCGGTCGAGGCCGAAGACGAACAGTTCGTCGTCCGGCCACCCGGCATCGACGAACCCCGACGTGCTGAGCGTGGGGTAGCGCTCCGCGGAGTCGAGGATGTGCGCGCGGACCTTGGCGATCGCGGCCGGGTCGTCCAGCCGGCGCCAGGTCGCGTCCGCCATCGCCGCCCCGAGGACGAAGCCCGCGAGCGTCCGGGTGGCGGCCGCGAGCTCCAGCCCGGACAGCCCGGACCGGACGAGCATCGCCTGGATGAACTCGGTACGCGCCAGCACGTTGGGCCCCAGCAGCGGGCGGCCGAGCAGAGCGGGTGACCACGGATGAGCGAGCATCGCGGCGCGCCAGCCGACGAGCAACGTCCGGAGCCCCACCCGGGGTTCCGGTCCGGGCGCGGGCACCGGCACCTCCCCGACGACGTGGTCGAGCGCGAGGTCGAGCAGGTCTTCCTTGGTCGCGACGTGCCAGTAGAGCGCGGTGGAGGTCACCTCGAGCCGTTCGGCGAGCTTGCGCATCGTCAGCCGTTCCACCCCGACCGCGTCGAGTTCGGCGATCGCGGCGGTGATGATCCGCTCCAGGGTGAGCGGTGTGTTCCGCCTCGGCGGTCGCGGTGCCGCGTCGCGAAGCCAGAGGACGTCGGAACTGCCGGCCGGTCCCGCTCCGGTCCGCGGCTCTTCGTCGTTCATGGTCGAGCACCTTACCCGTCAACACTTGACTTACCGGTGATAAGTTAATATAACAGCGATAAGTCAAGCTCGCGAACGATCGAAGGTCCCCCATGCACTCCGAAGCCGGCCCGAACCGGTGGCTCGCGCTCGTCGTCCTCAGCCTGGCCCAGCTGACGGTCATCCTGGACTCGACGATCGTCAACATCGCCCTGCCCACCGCGCAACGCGATCTGGCGTTCTCCGACGACAGCCGCCAATGGGTGGTGACGGGCTACGCACTCGCCTTCGGCAGCCTCCTGCTCCTCGGCGGCCGGCTTTGTGACCTCTACGGCCGGAAACGCCTGTTCGTCATCGGCATGATCGGGTTCGCGGCCGCCTCGGCCCTCGGCGGAGCCGCGGGAGGGTTCGGGCTGCTGCTGATCGCCCGGATCGCGCAAGGCGCGTTCGCCGCCGTGCTCGCCCCGGCCGCGCTGTCGATGGTGTCGGTGACGTTCGCCGACGACGCGGCCGAGCGCGGCCGCGCGTTCGGCGTGTTCGGGGCGATCTCCGGCGCCGGCGGCGCGCTGGGGCTCCTGCTGGGTGGCGTGCTCACGCAAAACCTGTCGTGGCGGTGGTGCCTGTACGTCAACGTCGTCATCGCGGTGATCGCGATCGCGGGCGCGCTGGTCTTCCTGGTCGACCGGCCCCGCCCGGAGCGGACCCGGCCGGACTTCGCGGGCACCGTCCTCGCCCTGCTCGGCCTGTTCGGGATCGTCTACGGCCTCGGCAACGCCGCGTCCGTCGGCTGGGCGGACTTCCGGGCACTGGGCCCGGCGGTGTCCGGCGTGCTTCTCGTCGTCGCGTTCGTCCTGGTCGAACGTCGTGTCCGTGACCCGCTGCTGCCGTTGTCGGTGGTCCTGGACCGGGACCGGGGTGCGTCCTACCTGACGATCGGGATCTCGGGCACCGGCGGCTTCGCGGTATTCCTGTTCGTCACGTTCTACCTGGCCGAAACCCTGCACTTCACGCCGGTTGAGAGCGGCTTGGCGTTCCTTCCCATGGTCGTCCTGGTGATGGTGGGCGCGGTGTTCTCCGGCGCGGTGCTGCTGCCGCGCATCGGGCCACGCCCGATCGTCCCGGCCGGCAGTCTCCTCGCCGCGGCCGGCATGGTCCTGCTGACCGGCATCGACGCGGACTCGACCTACGCCGGGGGCGTGCTGCCGGCCCTGCTCGTCATTGGCCTGGGCCTGGGGATGGTCTTCGGACCGGGCCAGAACGCCGCGACCAGCGGCGTGCTACCGCACGAGACCGGGGTGGCGTCCGCGATGGCCACCATCACCCAGCAGGTCGGCGGTTCGATCGGGCTGGCCGTGTTCAGCTCCCTCGGCGCCACCGCGACGGCGCACTACCTCACCGCCCACGCCGCGACGGCGAACGACCCCGCCACCGTCGCGCAAGAGACCTTCGCGGGCTACCACTTCGTGTTCTGGATCGCGGCCGCGCTGTTCCTCGCCGGCGCCGTGCTGTCCGCCGGCCTCTTCCGCAGCGGCGCACTTCCCGTCAACCCCGAACCCGTTCTCACCCATTAGGAGACGACCGCCATGAAAGCAGTGCAGTTCAAGCGGTACGGCGGCCCCGAGGTCCTCGAAATCACCGCCCTGCCCGACCCGCACCCCGCCCCCGGCCAGGTCCGGATCCAGGTCCGGGCGGCCGGGATCAGCGCCAGCGACCCGAAAATGCGCCGAGGCGAACTCAGCTTCGGCGCCGCCCTGCCCCAAACGACGGGTGCCGACGTCGCCGGCATCGTCGACGAGATCGGCGAAGGCGTCACCGACGTCGTGGTCGGCGACCGCGTGTTCGGCATCTCCGACGACCAAGCCGCCGCCGCCGAATACGCGCTGCTGAGTTTCCGGGCGACCATCCCGCCGTCGCTCGGGTTCGTCGACGCCGCCGGCCTCCCCGTCGCCCTCGAAACCGCCACCCGCGGCCTCGACCAGCTCCACGTCACCACCGGAACCACCCTGTTCCTCAACGGTGCCTCCGGCGGGATCGGCAGCACCGCCGTCCAGCTCGCCGTCGCCCGCGGCGCGCGGGTGATCGGCGCCGCCAGTGCCCGCAACAGCGGTTACCTGACCCTGCTGGGCGCGGAACCGGTGACCTACGGGGACGGCATGGCCGACCGGGTGCGCGCCCTGTCCCCCGGCGGTGTCGACGTCGCGCTCGACGTGGCCGGCAACGGAATCCTGCCCGAGCTCATCGGCCTCACAGGTGATGCGAAGAACGTGATCACCCTCGCCGACTTCGCCGGCGCCGAGCAGCACGGCGTGCACTTCAGCAACGGGTTCGCCGACGGCCACGCCTTCCACGCGCTGGCCGGGATCGGCGAGCTGATCGAAGCCGGCAGGTTCTGGCTGCCGGTCGAGCGGACCTTCCCCCTGGCCGACATCGCCGAAGCCCACCGCGTCAGCGAAACCGGTCACGTGCGCGGGCGGCTGGTCCTGGTCGTCCGGTGAACTGGGACTCCTGGCGGGTGCCACTGCTCCGCCTCGCTCGAGACGGAGCAGCGGCACCGGCGATCAGCAGGTGCGGCGGACGTAGCCGCTTTCCCCGGCGGGGACCACGTCCACGTCACGCCGGACGATGCTGATCGTGCCCTTCCACGAGGCACACGCCTTGCTCAGACCGGAGTTCGTGTACTCGACGTCGATGACCCGGTTCCCGAACGGACCGGTGTACGCGTCGCACTCGGTGTACTGGCCGCACTCTTCCGCCACCGCGAAGTCCAGTCCGTTCGCGCCGCGGTTGCCGGCCAGCTCCGGGGTGTTCTTCTGGGCGATGGCCAGCCCCTTCGTGTGGGCGTGACTCGACAGCAGCTTGATGTAGTCCTGGGCCTGAGTCGTGGTGATCAGGTTCTTCGACCGCGAATAGCTGTCGTAGTTGTCCGGCTCGATGGCCTGGAACCCCTTGGCCGCACAGCTGTCGATGATCCCGTCGATCTTCGCGGCGACCCGGGTGCGCTTGTCCGCGGTGCGGATGTCGAGCAGGGTCTCCTTCCAGTCCGGGTCGATGACCTTGTTGCCGTTGGCGTCCCGCAGGAGCAGATCGCTGCTCCACTCGCCGTCGAGACCCGGGTTGATCTGGAAGGCGTTGATGTAACAGATGTTGTACAGCCCGCTCGCCGCCGAGGCCGAGTTGTCGCGGCTCACGATCTTGACGCCGGAGGGCGGCGGGTACGCCCCGCCGATCTGGTAGTCCCACGCCGCGGCGGGCGGTGGCAGCGTCACCGCCGCCGAAGCCGTACCCGCCACCGCCACCAACCCGGACGCCGCCAGGGCCGCGGCCGTGAGAGCGGTCGCCATCCGGGATTTACGATCGTGCGAGAGTTTCTTCACTCAGGACTCCACAGGATCAGGCACACCGATTCCCCAGCGGAACGGCATGCGGGAACGGACCACCGGCGACTGCCGCCCGATCGACGCGGGCTCGGCGTCCGGCTGGACTGTGACCCGTGCAACATAAGCGGCCGGTCGGAAACCGTCAAACAATCGCGCACGCGCGATGTTCGTTTTCGGGAGGGCGGTCTGCCGCAACCGGTCGTGAGTGGGAAACCGGGTTCTAACCCGGTTTCCCACTCACGACCGGCTTCCCGGCCCGGCCGTTCTCCCCGAAAGGCCGTCGACCACCGTCACCCGCACCCCGGCCGCGCGGATCGCGGCGACCGCTTCCTGGTCGGCCGTCGAATCCGTGATGAGCTCGTGGATTTCGCCGACGTCCGCGATCCGCGCCAGGGTGCGCCGGCCCGGCTTGCTGCCGTCGGCCACGACGACCACCCGCTGCGCCCGGCAGAGCATCGCCCGGTTGGTCCGCGCCTCGTTCTCGTCGTGCGTGGTGAGCCCACCCGCCGCGTCGATGCCGTCGACCCCGATGAACGCCGTGCCGATGTTGATGGACGCCAGGACCTGCTCCGCCCACGGCCCGACCAGCTCGTAGGAGCGCGGCCGTGAGACGCCACCGACCACCACCAGCTTGACCCGCGGGCGCAGCACGAGGTCCATGGCCGTGTTCAACGCGTTGGTGACGACGGTGAGGTCCGCGCGCTGGGGCAGTTCTTTCGCCAGCGCCGCCGTGGTCGAGCCACCGGTCAGCCCGATCACGTGCGGCTCCGCCGGAAGCCGGCGGACCGCCTCGCGCGCGATCGCCCGTTTCGCCTCTCGCGACCGGGATTCCCGGTAACGGACCGGCAGTTCGTAGTCCACGTCCTGGGCCAGGGCACCGCCGTGGGTCCGGGTGAGCAGCCGCTGCTCCTCCAGCGAGGTGAGGTCCCGGCGCAGCGTCGCCTCGGACACCCCGAACCGGCGGGACAGGTCGCCGACGTGCAGCGAACCCGACTGGCTGAGCTCGTGCAGGATCTGCGCCATGCGCTCGGGACGGGCGAGACGGCCGGGACGGCGCTTCTCCGCGGCGGCAGCGGTGGGAGTGCTCATGGTTCTCACGGTACTGGCATTTCGCGCAAATGCGCGCATCGCCCATGTTCGTTCTCGTCACGCATGGTGACGTCTCCACGTCCACACAGGACGATCATGGTCCGCGATGATGCGATCGGTGCGGCGTAACGCGCCGGCGTCCCCTCCTGACGCGCTCGATCGGGAAACGAACATCCGCGATGCTCGTTTGCGCGGCAGCTCTTGCCTGGCGATCGCGCGGACGCGTAGGAAAGGGATATCCGCCGGTCAGCGGGACCCCGGACAACCTGGCGCCGCAGGAACTCAGCCGGCGAAAGCGCTCTCTGCGCATCGATGACCCAGTACCGCCCGTCCCCCGGCACCTCGAGCCGTGGGAGTCGTCGGAGACCGAAAAGGTGAAGTTCGTGGCAGTGGAAGAGAAGCAGTGGGGCACCAGCCGCACCGCAGTCGAAATCCGGCAGCAGCCCGAAGCCTGGCGCCGGGTGGCCCGGGTTGTGGCGCACGCCCGTTCCGACGTCGACCGGCTTCTCGGTGAAGCACTGGCGGACCCGCGGACCAGGATCGTCCTGACCGGCGCGGGCACCTCGGCGTTCGTCGGTCAGGTCGTGGCGCCGGACCTCAGCCGGCACCTCGGCCGGCAGGTCGAGGCGATCGCGACGACCGACATCGTCGCCGATCCGCGCTCGGTGGTCGCCGGCGACCGGCCCCAGCTCCTGGTGTCGTTCGCCCGCAGCGGCAACAGCCCCGAGTCGGTCGCGGCGGCCGACCTCGTGGACCGGCTGGCGCCGGCCGCGCACCACCTCGTCATCACGTGCAACGCGTCGGGCGAACTCGCCCGCCGCTGGTCGGACGCCAAGAACGCGGTCGTGCTGACGCTTCCCTCGGAACTCAACGACCGGGGTTTCGCCATGACCTCGTCCTTCACGGGCATGGTCCTGGCCGCCCTGCTGAGCCTGGGCCCCGAGGTCGACGTCGAGGCCGCGGCGCGCGCGGCGTCGGTCGTGCTGGACACCGCGGCGAGCCGGGCCGCCGAGGTCGCCGCGGCCGAGCCGGCCCGCCTGGTCTACCTGGGCTCCGGTGCCTTGAAGGGACTGGCGATGGAGGCCGCGCTCAAGTGCCTCGAGCTGACCGCGGGCGCGGTCGTCGCGGTGAGCGATTCGTCACTGGGGTTCCGCCACGGCCCCAAATCCATTCTGGACGCGCGGACCACCGCCGTCGTCTTCCACTCGGCAGACCCCTACACCAAGAGCTACGACGAGGACATCACCCGCGAGCTCGTGCGGTCCCTCGGCCCGGACCGGGTGATCGCCGTCGGCGTCGCGGACGAGGCGCCGGGCGGTGCCCGCGGCTGGCCGATGCCCGGCACGGCCGGCTGGCCGGACGCCCTGCGGGCGGTGGTCGCCGTCATCCCGGCGCAGGCGATCGCCCTCGCGTGTTCGGTCGCCAGGGGACTCGAACCCGACAACCCCTTCCCCGGCGGCGAGGTGAACCGCGTCGTGCAGGGCGTCGTCATCCACGATTTCGCACCATCGGCGGAGGTATGACCATGTTCCTCGGAGTGGACGGCGGCGGCACCAAGACGGCGTTCTGCCTCATCGACGCGCACGGAGCCGTGCTCGCCGAAGCGCGCACGGCCAGCATCTACTACCTCATGCAGGGTATCGACATCGTCGAGCCGTTGCTGCGCCAGGGAATCGACGAAGTCTGCGCCACCGCGGGCGTTTCGCCCACCCGGCTGTCGTACGCCTTCTTCGGAATCCCTTGCTACGGCGAGATCAGCGCCGACGTCCCCGTGCTCGACGAGCTGCCCGGCCGGATCCTGGGGGCGGTCGGCTACGCGTGCGGCAACGACATGATCTGCGGCTGGGCCGCGTCACTCGGCGGTGCCGACGGGATCAACGTCGTGGCCGGGACCGGCTCGATCGCCTACGGCGAGAACCGGGGACGCCGGTGGCGGGCCGGTGGCTGGAGCGAGCTCTTCGGCGACGAGGGCTCGGGGTACTGGGTGGCGGTCAAGGGACTCGCCGCGTTCAGCCGGATGAGCGATGGGCGCGAGCCGGCCGGTGTCCTCGCCGACGAGATGCGCGCCGAGCTCGGCCTGGCCACCGATCTCGACGCCATCGACGTCGTCGTCAACCAGTGGCACGGGGACCGCGGGAAGATCGCCGGCCTGAGCAAGGTCGTCACCCGCGCCGCCGACGCGGGCGACCCCCTGGCCATGGAGATCCTGCGCGAGGCCGGCCGGGAACTCGCGCTGCACGTCGACGTCGGGGCCGGTGCGCTCGGTTTCGGGGCTGCCGAGACCGTGCCCGTCTCCTACTCCGGCGGCATGTTCGGCATCCCGCACGTGCTGGACGCCTTCCGCGAGGCGCTCGCGCGCGGCCCGCGCGACTACGACCTCCGCGAGCCGCTGCTGCCCCCGCACGTCGGCGCGGCCGTCTACGCCGCCCGGCTCTCCGGCCACACCTTCGCCCCCGACCGGGTTCCCGGCCGCTGACCTCGAGAGGTTTGCCATGACGACACCGAATCCGCCCGCCGGCCCCGTCCACCGTCGCTCCGCCTGGATCCCCTACGCCGGCCTGCTGGTGCTGTTCTGGGGTGTCTGGGGCGCTTTCTCCAGCCTCCCGACGTCGCTCTACAAGTACCCCGACCCGATGGTCTACGTGATCTGGTCGGTCACGATGCTCATCCCCGCCTACTTCTCGCTGCGCGGGCGGAAGATCGACCGCCGCCCGATCGCCGCGGTGTACGGGCTGCTGATCGGGCTGACCGGGGCCGGCGGGCAGCTGGTGCTGTTCAAGGCGCTGACCATCGGCCCGGCCTACATCATCTTCCCCATCGTCGCGCTGTCGCCGGCGATCACGGTCCTGATGGCGTTCGGTGCCCTGCGCGAACGGCTCAGCGCGCTGAGCTGGATCGGCGTCGGCCTCGCCCTCGTGTCCATCGTCCTGTTCTCGATCTCCTCCGGGGACACCGAAGAAGCCACCGGCCCGTACCTGCTGCTGGCGATCCTGGTGTGCGTCGCGTGGGGCGTGCAGGCGTACTTCATGCGCAAGGCCGCGGTCGTCGGGGTCAACGACGCGACGACGTTCGGCTGGATGACCGTCAGCGGCCTGCTGCTGATCCCGGTCGCGCTCGTCATGATGGGCGGCCTGCCGCTGTCGTTCCCCTGGCAGGCGCCCGCGCTGACCGCGATCACCCAGCTGCTCAACGCGGTCGGCGCGCTCTTCCTCGTGATGGCCATGAGCCGGGGCAAGGCCTCGATCGTCGCCCCGGTCACGAACGCGCTGGCGCCGGTCCTGACCATCGTGCTGTCGCTGATCGTCTTCCAGACCCTGCCGACCGGCTTCCAGATCGGCGGGATCGTCCTGGCGCTCGTGGGGTCCTCGCTCATGGTCTACAGCTCGGAGAAGACCGGCGAGGCCCCCGCCGTCACCCCGGTCACCGCCGATCCGCCGGGTTCGGTGTCGTGACCGCGCGCATCCTGACGGTCACGCTGAACCCGGCCATCGACGTCACCTACCGGATCCCCGCCCTCGAATCGGGTACGACGATTCCCGTCACGGATGTGCGGACGCGCGCCGGCGGGAAGGGGGTGAACGTCGCCTCGGTCGTGCGGCGGCTCGGCGGCGACAGCCTGGTGCTCGCGTTGGCCGGACTCGCGCAACCGGACGAGTTCCGGGCCGGCCTGGAAGAACTCGGTCTCCCCCACCGGCTGGTGCCCGCGTGCGCAGCGGTCCGCCGGACCGTCGCCGTGGTCACCGACGACGGCACGACGACGAACCTCCAGGAAGCGGGCACCGAGGTGGCGACCGGTGCCGAGGCCGAGATCACGGCCGTCCTCCGCGGCGAACTGGACGCCGGTGCCGGCGCGGTCGTCATCTCGGGCAGCGTCCCGCCCGGGCTCGCCGCCGAGGTCCCCGCCCGGCTGGTCGCGGTGTGCGCCGGGTACGGCGTCCCGGTCATCGCCGACGTCTCCGGCGCGGCGCTGCGCGCGGTCGCGACGGCCGGCGCCGTGCTCATGCCCAACCGCGACGAACTCGCCCAGTTGCTCGGAACACTCCCCCGGTCCGGTCGGGACGTCGCGGCCGCCGGTCGCCGGCTGGTCGCCGGCGGTGCCGCGGCGGTCGTGGCCACCGTGGGCGAGGACGGCGTGCTCGCCGTGACGCCGGCGGGTGCCTGGAGCGCACGGCCGGTGGAAGTGGTCACGGGAAACCCCACCGGCGCCGGGGACGCCGCCGCCGCGGCACTGGCCCGGCACCTCGCGGCCGCCGGCTCGGTGTCCGAAGTGGACTGGCCGGCCGCCCTCGCGGACGTGGTCGCGACCTCGTCGGCCGGCGTGCGGGAACCGGTCGCCGGCGAAATCGACGTCGAAGCCAGAGCCGGCTGGCTCGGCGCAGTCACCGTGAAGGAGACCGAATGAACGCGGACGCCCCGACCGTCTTCGCCCGGACGCGAGACGAACCGCGAGCCGTCGGCGCGTTCAACGCGATCCTGCTGGAACACGCGGAGGCCATCGTGGCCGGCGCGGAGAAGGCGGCCCTTCCCGTCATCCTGCAGATCTCCCAGAACGCGATCCGGTACCACGGCTCGCTCGAACCGTTCGCCGTCGCGTGCCTGCGCCTCGCGGCCGGCGCGTCGGTGCCGGTCCTGGTCCACCTCGACCACATCGAAGACCGGCGCCTGGTCGACGAGGGGCTCGCCCTCGGGATCCGGTCGATCATGTTCGACGCCGCGACCCTGAGCTACGAAGCCAACGTCGCCGGCACACGGGAAGTGACCGAGCAGTGTCACGCCGCCGGCTGCTGGGTGGAGGCCGAACTCGGGGAGATCGGCGGCAAGGACGGTGCGCACGCACCGGGCGTGCGCACCGATCCGGACGAGGCCGCCGGGTTCGTCGCCGCGACCGGCGTCGACTCGCTCGCCGTCGCCGTCGGCTCCTCGCACGCCATGGCCGGCCGCGACGCCGTGCTCGACGACGAGCTCATCGGCGCCCTGGCGGAGGCGGTCCCCGTTCCGCTGGTCCTGCACGGTTCCTCGGGAGTCCCCGACGACGGCATCCGGCGAGCGGTGGCCAACGGCATCGCGAAGGTGAACATCGGCACCCGGCTGAACCAGGTGCTCACCGGGTCGGTCCGCGCGACGCTGGCCGAACGGGCCGACCTCACCGATCCCCGCCGCTACCTGGCCCCCGGGCGCGACCAGGTCCGTGACGAGGTGGCCCGGCTCTTGTGCCTCCTCCGGGGTACGTGACGATCCGGGATCAGCCGGCCGGGGGCGGGGAGATGACGGGAGTGCCCCCGACCTTCACCGACGAGGGCCTGCGGGCCGCGATCGCCGTCCGGAAGCGGATTCCGGGCCTGCCCGTCGTGGTGCTCTCGCAGTACGTCGAGCAGCTCTACGCCCGGGAACCGCTGTCGGACCACGCGGGAGCGGTGGGCTACCTGCTCATCGCGCCACCGACCCCGTGCTCCTGGAGCTGCGCGGGCGCGAGCACGAGGTCCTCGCGCTGATGGCCGAGGGCCGCTCCAACGCCGCGATCCCCGCCCGGCTGTTCGTCACGGAGAAGGCCGTCAGCAAACACATCGCCGCCGTCTTCACCAAGCTCGGGCTGGGGCTTTCCGAAAACCACCATCGCCGCGGCCTCGCTGTCCTCGCGTACTTGGAGAGGCCGGTCGAGACCGGTGGGGCGACATCCCGATAGTCCCGCCCGCACCAGATCACACTCCGCAAGTGTGCCCGCGCCCGCCCCGGAATTTCCGGCACACCACGAATCAGCACCTGAACAGCGAAAACCGGTTCATCCGTCGCGAAGTTGTTCATCACCGGCGGCACCGATTTCGTCACCGTCCGCTGAGCCGGCGGTACGCGCGATCGACAGGAATTCACCGAACAGGCCGGTCGCGAACTCCGGTACTGCTCCGAACAGCCCAGAACCGAAACCGGTACCAGGTGCTCGATCGATCTGCGTCGCCGAGCGCATGGGCCAGTCAATGCAACGGATCGTCCCGACAGACAGGCAAAACGGCCGGCGGGACCTGCAACTTGCAGATCCGCGTTGCCGCCTGGCGTCTTTTCCGGCTTCGCGGTGGCTTCTCCTCCCGCGGATCCCGATTCATCTCAGGCACGCGCGGCGGCGACCTATTTGATTCGAGCTGCCGACAACGAGGAGAAATTTCCGTCCCGCGAGGGTTGTGTATACACTCCACAGAGGAGCGCGGAATCGGTGCGCTCACGTACTGGTATATACCGCGCCAAGGAGCAGGAATGGCCCAGAAGGTCCTCGTCGAGATGCTCGACGACATCGACGGCAGCCCCGCCGCCCACACGATCCCGTTTTCCCTCGACGGCGTCACCTACGAGATCGACCTTTCCGACGACAACGCCGCCGCCCTGCGCGACGAACTCGCCCGCTTCATCAGCGCCGGCCGCCGCACCGGCGGCCGCAAGGTCCGCGTCGCGACCGGCCAGTCGACCACCACTGCGTCCGACCGCGAACGCAACCAGCAGATCCGGGCGTGGGCCAACGCCAACGGCTATGACGTGTCGGAGCGAGGACGGCTCTCCTCCGAGGTGATCACCGCCTACGAGCAGGCCCAGGTCGCCGAAGCGGAAGCACCCGTGAAGGCGCCGCGCAAGCGCGCCCCGCGCAAGAAGGTCGCCGCCGCCGGCAAGTGACGACGACGGCTGATCACCGGGGAGAGATCACCGCGGTCATTCCGTCGGCGACGAGGAAACGTCACCCTCGTCGCCGACGGCCACTTCTCCCCGCACACACCGGATCTCGACGTCCGGGGACGCCACCGTGGTCCACTGTGGACCGAGAATGGCCCTCCCACCCTCGCGACTGCCGCCCGGGTGGTCATTTCTCCTCCAGCGCCGCCCGTATCCGGGTGAAGTAGATCTGCGCGAGCGGGACGGGCGCGAGCGAGCCCACCAGCCCGACGAAGAACAAGGGCCACACCAGGTCCAGCTCCACCAGCACGACCACGGCCGCGATCAGCACGGCGTACCAGGCCGCCATCGCGATCAGGAATCGGCGCAACTTGCGTTTCACGAACGCCGTCTGCTCCGGATCTTCCGGGATGGGCGCCGCCGCCGCCTTCGCGCCGGTCCGCGTGGTCAGCGCGTAGGCCGGGACCGCGTAGGGCGGCTTGCGCCAACGTCCGTGCGGGAAGAGGACCACCATGTCCCGGTCGGTGCCGCCGATCCAGGCCCGCCGGTTCGGCTGGTGCTTCATCGGCACCGAGCCGTGTGACGACGTGGCCGCGCGCAGCGTGATCCGGGTGCCGTCGCGGTAGTCGACCTCGATGTCCGGCAGGTGCCTGCCCTTTCGGACCGGGTAGTCCGGCACGACGGTCACCGACGCGATCCGCCAGCCGGTGCCGAAGACCGCGCGGTGGCGGCGCCGCCAGTTCACCGCGGCGATGACCGAAAGCACGAGCCCGCTCACCCCGGCGATCGTCCCGGCCACCAGAACCCACGTCCAGGTCTGGTCGTCGTTGGTTTCGTCCGGCGTGCGCACCCGATCGGGGTCGGCCTTGTCGTAGATGACCGTGATCTGCTGCCCCTTGGTGTACGGCCGGCCGGAATCCCAGACGATGTCGGCGAACCGGAGATCGCCGTAGCCCACCGGATACGCGACGTGGATCGTGTCCTCGCCCCGGCTGTGCTTGTGGACGCCGAGCACCTCGCCGGTCACGCGCGCACCGGTCTTCAGCAGGCGGTCGGCCGACGCGCTCATCACGGCGAATCCCGCGACGACCCCCGCGAGCACGGCCATCCACACGAGCACGAAGCCCACGGAGCGCAGCCACAACGGCCGCAACCGGGCGGTCTCGGCGTCGAGGTCGACCTGTCCCTCGCCGTTGCGTTCGGTCAGCGCCGGCAGCCAGTGCTCGTGCTCGGCGACCAGCGCGGCGCGCCGCCGGTCGTGCCGCCGCCCGAGGGCGACGCAGCCGAGCATCAGTGCGGCGGCCAGAACGAAGACCATGATCTCGCCCGCGAGCTCGCCGCCCTCGAAGACATATCCGGGCGCGGTCAGCGCGTAGGCCGTCCCCGCCGCGTCACCGAGCGCGGCCAAGCCGAAGACGATCGCTCCGGCCAGAAAGGTGTTCTGCCACCGGCGGTGCTTCGTCGCATCCCGGTCCATCCCCAGCGTCATCGCCTCAGCGTAGACCCGGAAAACCCGCCGTGACCTGCGATCAAGCAGACACCGGAAGGAGGCAACCGACCGGGCTCGCCAAGCGTGCAAGGGGGCAATGCCCACCGGGTGAGGTATCGAATCCGCGGCATTCGACACGCCCGTTCACCGCGGGGCGCACACTGGACGGGTGGACAAGCAAGCCGTTCACGACGAACTCGAGCGAGCGCGCCAGGACTTCCACGAACTCCTCGCCCGGGCGGACGCGGACGCCCTCCGCCGGCCCAGTGACGGGACCCGCTGGACCAACCGGCAACTGCTGTTCCACATGCTGCTCGGCTACCTGATCATCCGCGCACTGCTGAACCTCGTCCGCCTGTTCGGACGGCTCCCGGACGCGGCCAGCCGCCGCTACGCGAAACTGCTCAACGCCGGAACCAAGCCGTTCGACGTGGTGAACTTCGCCGGCTCCTGGCTCGGCGGCAGCGTCCTCCCGCGGCGCTGGATGCTGACCCTGTTCGACCGCACCACCGCGGCCCTGCACCGCCGCCTCGACGGGGAAACCGACACCAGCCTGGCCCGCGGAATGCACTACCCGACCCGCTGGGACCCGTTCTTCCAGGACCACATGACCCTGGCTGACGTCTACCGCTTCCCCACCCGGCACTACGACTTCCACCGCCGCCAGCTGACCCTTCCCGGCTGCGACTGAACACCGCCACGTGGCCGCGAAAGTGACTCAATCGCCGACCGGGTGACGCGATGGCGACCAGGATTTCGCTTCGGCGATCGCGTCTTGGCAGATTTCGTACAGCCGGCTCGCGAGATCCAGCTGGGTCCGCAGGTTTTCGGCTCCCGGTACGGAATTCAGGTCGAAGAAGACCTCTTCGACGCCCGCCGCCGCGAGCCGGTGGATATCCGATGAGATCTGGTTCCAGCTGCCGGTGGCGAATTGGCGTCCACCGTCCGGCAGGTCCGCGTCGCCCGGGGCGAGTTCGACGTTGGCGCGGACGACGGTGGGCAAGCCGGTTCGGCCGTTGCTTTCGGCCGCGAGCCCGACGAGACCGATCATCTCGAGGAGGTTGTCGAGCGGGACGGCGGCGGCGGTGAATCCGTCGGCCAGCCGGCCCACGCGGTCCAGCGCCTTCGGCGTGAACCCGCCCATCACGATCGGCAGTGGGTCCTGGACGGGTTTGGGACCGATGATCGACGCCGGGATGGTGTGGTATTTCCCGGAGAACTCGACCGGATCGGGACCCCAGACCGCCCGCAGCGCCCGGACGGTTTCTTCGGTCACCTTGCCGCGTTCGTGAAACGGCGCCCCGGCGGCTACGAACTCGTCGACCGACCAGCCGAGCCCGACACCCAGCATCACCCGCCCGTGGGACAACTGGTCCAGGGTCGCGACCCGGCGCCCCAGCAGCACGGGGTTGTGGAAGGGCAGGATGAGCACGCTGAGCCCGAGCCGGATCCGGTCGGTGACGGCGGCCACGTAGGTCAGGACGGTCAGATGCTCGAAGATCCGTTTCGTCTCCGGCGCGAGCTTGCCGTCGGGCCTGCCCGGGTACGGCGTTTTCGGGTTGACGGGGTAGAGCGTCCGGTCGAGGGTCCAGAGGGAATCCCAGCCGTTCCGCTCGGCGGACAGCGCGAATTCCCGGATGTTCTCAGTGGTTGCCTGCTCTCCCAGGTGCGGAAGAGCCAGTCCGATCTTCATGGTTTCCGTTCCGTTGCCGCGTTTCAGTGAAGGATGGTGACGCCGAGGGAGAAGTCGTAGTGCTGCACACCGTGCCTGCCCAGGCCCATCATCAGCAGGCCCGCTTCCTCCAGCCGGCGCGCCATGTCCAGCGGGCCGGCGTCGAACGGGCGCAGCCCGATGCTCTCGGCGAACGCCGACACGGCCGCCTTGGCCCGCGCGTCGTCGCCCGCGATGAACACGTCCAGCGGTCGCCCGTCCGCCGGACCGGCGGTCAGGACAGTGGCGAAGAGAGTGTTGAACGCCTTGACGACGGGCGCGTCCGCGGGGGCGACCTCGGCGATCTCCTGGGTGGCGGAGCTGCCGTCCGGGCTGACGAGTCCGGTGAAGCCGGGCGCGAAGGGGTTGGTGATGTCGACGATCACCTTGCCCGCCAAGGCATTCCCGTACTGGCTGACGATCTGCGCGGAGCCGCTGTAGGACACGGCGAGGATGACGATGTCCCCGGCCGGGACGGCACCGAGCGTCCCCGTCGTGGCGCCGCTGCCGAGTTCCCGGGCCAGTTCGGCGGCTTTGGCCACGTCGCGGCCGATGACTTCCACGGTGTTGCCGCCCTTGAGCGCGAGGCCCCCCAGTGCGCGGGCCATGCTTCCGAGACCGATGATGCTGATGCTGCTCATGGTGTTTCCTGCTTTCCGCAGTCGGGGTTGAAGGTGAGCCAGGCCGCGGCGACGGTGGCGAGCGCCTGGTCGCGGGTGATCACCGGGCGGTAGCCGAGTTCTTCCACCGCTTTGCCGGTTTTCAGGGTGCACTGCTGGGAGAAGAACCAGAACAGCGGCGGCGGCACGTTCGCGCGGGCCGTTTCGAGATCCAAGTCCGGGATCCGGAGATCGACTTTGTAGAGCTGGAACTGCTTTTCGAGGAACGAGCGCATCTCGACCGGCTCGCGATCAGTGATGAAGTAGGCCTCGCCAGGCCGCCCGCGCTGCCAGCCGAGGACCAGGCCTTCGACGACGTTGTCGATGTAGGTCACGTCGGTGGGGAACCGGCTGCCTTCGATCCAGGCGAACGTGCCGTTCCGCGCGGCTCGCACGATCGCGTCGATCAAGTTGCTTCCCGGGCCCCACACGAACCTGGGCCGGATGACCACGGTCGCGAGCTGCTCGTCGGAGGCGGCGGCCACGAGCTGTTCGGACTGGGCCTTCGCCGCGCTGTAGGCCGCCGGTGAGTCCGGCCGCAGCGGCGCGGTCTCGTCGACGTCGATCAGCGGCGGGCCGGCCAGCAGCGCCGCCTCTGATCCACAGTGGACGAAATGCGCGGCCCCGAGGCGGCGTGCGCCTTCGAGGGCGGCCCGGGTGCCATCCACCGTCACGCGCTGGTGCTGCTCCGGGTCCGCCGCGACATCGGTTTCCGCGGCGAGGTGGAAGACCACGTCGCAGGCGTCGACGGAAGCGGTCCAGCTTTCCGGTTCGAGCAGCTCGCCGCGGACTGCCCGGGCGCCGGCGTCTTCGACGGCACGCGCCGAGACGTCGCTGCGTGCCAGTGCCGAGACCGTGTGGCCGTCGGCGACGAGACGGCGGATCAGGGCGTTGCCGATGAAACCCGAGCCGCCGGTGACGAACGCGGTTGCCATGGTGGTTCTCTTTCCTGTCGGGGGGCGGTACCGGTCGCCGGGGTCAGGCCCAGCGCCCGCCGCCGTCGACGTGGAGGGTCTCGCCGGTGATGAACGGGTTGGCCAGCACGGCGAGGGCGGCGGCCGAGACGTCGGACGGCTCCCCGACCCGGCGTGCCGGTACGGAGGCGGCGACGCGCCGGAACAGCTGTTGCTTGTCGGGAACCGTGGTGTCCCAGGCACTCGTGGTGATCACGCCGGGCGCGATGACGTTGACACGAGTGGGTGCCAGCTCCACCGCGAGGGCGGCCGCGAGCGTGCTCACGCTGCCGTTGGTGGTCGCCATCACGACGCCTCCCGGAGCCGGCCGCCAAGCGGCCAGGCCGGAGAAGAACAGCAGCGAGCCGCTCTCCGCGATCAAGGGGGCGAAGTGTTCGGCCAGCAGGATCGGGCCGACGACCTTGGCGTCGAAGGCCGCGAGCAGCGCACCGCGTTCCAACGAGCCGATCGGCCCGTTGGCCCGCGCCGCGGCGACACTGACGAGGTGGTCGATCCCGTCCGCGAACCGACCCGCGGCCGCCTGGATCGAGCCCTCGTCCGCGAGGTCGAGGGCGGTGGCCTCGACGGTGTCCCCGACGGCCTTCGCCGCGATGGCGGTCTTTTCGAGGTCCCGGCCCGCGAGCGTGACCCGCGCCCCCTCCTCGAGCAGGTCGGCGGCCAAGGCGGCGGCGATGTCCGAACCGCCTCCCACGAGCAGGACAGCCTTGTCCTTCAACGAATACGTCATCGGATGCTCCTCCGGTGGGGCGCGGGACGCGCGGTGTGTCTGCGTGTCCAACCTCGGTCGCGGAACAGCGATTCCCGTCTTAGGATCGATATAAATTCGAGTTATGATAACTTTTTCTTATGCCCAGCTTGAGAGCGCTCGAGTGCCTGATCGTCGCCGCCGATCTGGGGTCGGTGACCCGCGCCGCCCGGCACCTCCATCTTTCGCAGCCCGCGATCTCCCATCAGCTGGCCGCTCTCGAACGGGAAGCCGGGACCGCACTTCTGATCCGCGACCGCCGCGGGGTCCGCCTCACCGCGGCCGGGCGTGCGGCGCTGCCCGAAGCGCACCGGGCCGTGGCGGCCGCGGACGACGCCATCCGGCTGGCCCGCGCCGTCGGGCAGGGCGTCGGCGGCACCATCCGGGTGGTGTACGCGCAGAGCCTCACGGTGCCTTTGCTGGCACCGGTGCTGGCCCGCTGGAGCCTCGACCGCCCCGACGTCACGCTCTCCCTCCACGAGAGCGCGGACCTGGAACGGAGCTTCGCCATGCTGGAGGCGGGCGAGGCCGATCTCCTGCTGTTCTCCGACCCCGGCGACGCCGGGTTCGAGACGACCACGGTCGCCGAGGAGGAGATCGTCGTGGCCCTCCCACCCCGGCATCCGCTCGTCGCCGCCCACGCCATCCGGACACCGGATCTGCAGGGGCAGCCGTTCGTGGCCTTCGCCCCCGAAAACGGTCTCGGCGGGTGGATCGAGAGCCGCCTCGAAGGCCTCGACCTGCGCGGTTCGGTCGTGGTCCGCACCGCGGTGACGACCCACGCGCCCCAGCTGGCCGCGGCCGGACTGGGCGTCACCGTCGTCCCCATCAGTGCCATCGCCGCCGGATTCCCGGGAGTGGTCCGGCCTTTCGACCCTCGCTGGACGCGCCGCCTCGTCGCCATGACCACCAGCCCCCGCGACCCCCTCGTCACCCAGCTGATCGACGACCTTCGCAGCTCCGGCGTACGTGTACCGGAAGACGTCGCACAGCAGCTCGCGTCGGTCGAAAATCAGGCCGCCCTGAACCGGTGAGGATGAGGGCTCAGCGGATCGTCCGCCAGAACTCGGTCAAGGCCGCGGCGCCGCGGGCGGGATCCTCGGTCATCCACCAGTGACCCAGACCGTCGAGCACCGCCACCCGTGCGCCCGCGCGTGCGGCCGCCCGACGGCGTTGCTCCTCGGTGCCCACGACGTGGTCGGCGGTGGCCAGGATGGCCAGTCCCGGCCGGGCCGCCGCACGTTCCAGCTCCAGCCCGAGACCGGGGACGCCGGCTTCGGCGGCCGATCGGTAAAGAGTGAGCACAGTGCGGCCCATCGCCTCGTCCTGACCTTCCGCGACGCGGGCGGCGACCGGCGGGCTCATCCCCCGCTCCACGAGCACCGCCGTGCGCTGCTCGGCCGTCCCGCCGAACCGGGCCGCGACGTCGGCTTCGCCCACACCCGGCGTCTGCCACCGGCGAGCCAGCTCGTGCCATTCGTACCCCGGGTCGTAGACCCCGAGCACGTCGCTGACCCAGCTGCGGACGAGCTCCGGGCGGCTCAGTACCACGTTCACGACGTGCCCGCCACCCAGGTCGTGACCCACCAGGTCGACCGGCTCGCCGAACGCCACCAGCTCCTCGACGAGCCAGTCCCGGTAGTCCGCGTGGGTGGCGCCGAACCCGGCGGTCAGCGGCGCGCCGAAGCCGGGCGGGGAAAGGCAGAGCAGGTCGGACCGGACGGCAGCCAGCTCGGCCAGCAGCGGCTCCCACACCGCCGCCGTCTCGGGGTTGCCGTGGACGAAGACCGCGGGCATCAGAGCCCGACCGGGGTGGTCGGCTGCAGGACCGACTCCACCAGCGCTTCGCTGCGCAGGTGAGCGACCGCCTGGTACTCGGGGTCGCGGATCATGTCCGCGAACGCCTTCCGGTCCGGGTAGCGGACCAGCACCACCATGTCCCAGGCCTGCCCGTCCTCGGCGACGAGCGCCCGGCCGCCGTTGCCGAGGTACTCCACCGCCAAGCCGTAGCGGGCGTTGATCGCACCGCCGAGGGCCTCGGCGTAGCGCTGGTAGCTTTCGCGGCCGCCGTCCGGGCGGAACCGCAGCAGGTTGAGCATCACGACCGGGCCGCCCGGGTCGTCGGCGAGCAGGGCGTCGAGCTCGCGGTCGTCGATTTCGATCATCAGAACCTCCACAGGTCGAGTTGACTGACGCCACACTACACATACTTGTTGGCCGACACGCAAATTACTTTGCTAGACTCGGTCCATGACGACCACCCGCCGCACCCAGCAGGAACGCCGTGACCAGGCCGAAGCCGCACTGCTGACCGCCGCCGCCGAACTGGTCGTCGAACAAGGCGTGCGCTCACTGACCCTCGCTCGCGTCGGAGAGCGCGCCGGCTACAGCCGCGGCATCGTCACCCACCACTTCGGCGCCAAGCAGGCGCTGGTCGAACGGCTCGCCCGCGCCACCCAGGCCGGGTTCGTGCCCGGCCTCGACGACCTGCCGCCCGGCCTCGACCGCCTGCTGCGGCTGATCGACGGCTACCTCGGCGAACTCGGCCGGATCGGCGTGTTCAACCGGGCTTTCCTGCTGCTGTGGACCGAAGCGGCCACCCAGCCGGACCTGGCCCCGATCTTCCGCGAACGCGATACGGCCTTCCGCGCCGACCTGAGCGACGACGTCGAGGCCGGCATCGCGGACGGCACCATCGACCCCGGCGTCAGCCCCGCCGAAGTCGCCATCGCCGTCGTCGGCCAGCTCCGCGGGATCGCCCTGCAACGGCTGCTCGACCCCGAGATCGTCGACACCGAGCGGCTGCGCCGCAGTGTCACGGGTTACTGGCGCCGGGCCCTCAGCCCGAGGTGACTCTTCGTGCGCCGACCTCCCACGATCCGCTCCAGCCGGCCGCCCGGCACGCCGATCGGAGGCCCTCTAGCGTGGCGAGCATGGAACACCCCGAACCCGACACCCGAACCCTCGAACGCGGCCTGAGCGAATACGCGCGGGCAGTCGCGGCCGCAGTCGGCGTCCCGGACGAAAGCACCACGGTCGAGATCAGCGACACCGCCACCGCCTACCTCGGGCTGCCCCGGCGCTGGCTCGACCGGCCCGACCACGACGTCATGCTGGTGTGGAGCGAACGGCGCGGGTGGTCGCTCGCCGTCGAAACCGACCCCACCGACGACCTGGTCGTCATCGCGCACCAAGGCGGCGACGACCTCGTGCCGGCCCCCGACGCGGTAGCGCGGTTCGTCGCCGACACCGTCGCCGGACGCCACGTCGGCCAGGAGGACCCCGGCCCGGTGGCCGCCGCGACCCGCAAATCGCTGGCCGAGCGGCTGAAGCCCTACCTCCCGCAACCGCAGTGACCGGGACCGCCGAAGTGGTCGTCATCGGCGGCGGACACCCCGGCACCACCTGCTCGGAGCCGGCCGGTGGCCGAGCCGCGGCTCGGCGTAGTCCGGGCGTTCACCTGCGACTCCGCAAGGTGACGCACCTCGTTCGGGTCAAGCAGTAAATCTATGGCGGCCGGATTAGACATTCGGGGCCGGGTGTGTGTAGAGTTCTCCTCGTACCGAGAGAGACAACGTCAAACAGGCGCGGGAGAAGACGTAACTACCCGCGAAGTGAGACAAGCGGTCAGGCAGCACGGGGCCAATCAGTGAACAGGTCCCGGCTGGTGACCGGAGCAGTGCACGACGTGGGCGCAGGTCGAATGCCCGCGAGAGCAAGGAAGTACGCAGTAACCAGGTAGTCCGCAACATCAGCAGTACCCGCAGTTGAACAGATCGCAGTAGGCAGTAGAAAAGCCAGGTGGCCGGGACCGATCACAGTAAGGGGTTCCGGGCAGTGGCCCGCGGTAGCACGCGCGCTGGGGCCGATCGGTGAAAGGGCTCCCGCCGGTGACGACCGCGACAGCAGCACCCAGCAAGAAGAACACACCGAAGAGAAGGGAAAGGGCACATCATTGGATCGCCCGCAGCGGCCGAGCAGCAACGCCGCGCGGGTACCGCAGTCCCATCAGATTGGCAGGTGGTTCTCGGTTACGAATAAGCGATCCTTGCCTCGTCCACCTCTCGACCGGACGACGCGAGTACACGAAGCCGGCGGTCGCGCCGGTCGACAATGGTGAAACCCAACCCCGGGGACCCCGGGTGCCGTGCGCGGCACCCGGGGTCCCTCATGCTGTGGAGGCCACATGATCCCAGACCAACACCACCCGGCCGCCCCCAGACCGGCCGGCAAGTTCGACGACGAGCACTACCCCGCCTACACCACAGGCCGGGCCGCGGACATGCTCGGCGTCACCCAGAACTTCCTGCGCAGCCTCGACGAAGCCGGCCTGATCCAACCCCAACGCTCCACCGGCGGGCACCGCCGCTACTCCCGCCACCAACTGCGCACCGCCGCACGCGTACGCCACCTCGTCGACCAAGGCACAGCCATCGACGCCGCATGCCGCATCATCACCCTCGAAGACCAACTCCACGAAGCCCAACGACACAACACCCATCCCCAACCCGCCGGCTGAGCTCGACCCGACCGCCGGCCGGCGAGGATGGTCATCCGGGCACTTCCGTGCTCTCGCTGAGGTTTTCCCAGCGGGCGAAGTCGCGCTGCAGGGCATCGAGCTTCCCGCGGGCGACCTTCAGCGCGGCCGTGCCGAGCACCAGCCGCAACGACGGCTCTTCGGCCTCGAGCACGGTGACGATGGCCTCGGCGGCACGGGCCGGGTCGCCGGGCTGGCTGCCGTACGTGGCCAACGTCGCGTCACGGCGTTTGCCGGCGGTCTCGGCGTAGTCGTCGATACGGATCGGGGACTGCTTCATCGACGGACCGGACCAGTTGGTGCGGAACGCGCCGGGCTCCACAATGGTCACTCCGATGCCCAGCGGGGCCACCTCGGCGGCCAAGGACTCCGACAAGCCTTCCACGGCGAACTTCGTCGCGTGGTAGTAACCGGTCGCGCCGAACCCGGCCAGCCCGCCGAGCGAAGAGATGTTCACGACGTGGCCGGAGCGCCGGGCACGCATGCCGGGCAGCACGGCCTTGGTGACCTCGACCAGACCGAACACGTTCGCGTCGAACAGCGCGCGGACCTCGGCATCGTCACCTTCTTCGACGGCGGCCAGGTAACCGTACCCGGCGTTGTTGACCAGGACGTCGATCCGGCCGAAGACCTCCTCCGCCCGCTTGACCGCGTCGGTGACCTGCTCCGGGCTCGTCACGTCGAGGGACAGCGCCACCGCGCGATCGCCGTGGCGGCCGACGAGGTCCGCGACCGTCTTCGGATCGCGGGCCGTGACCGCCGCCCGCCAGCCGCGCTCCAGCACGTACGTGGCCAGTGCGCGACCGAGGCCGGTCGAACAGCCGGTGATGAAAAAGACCGGGGATCCGGTGAGTGTCATGAGAATTCCTTTCGTCTCCCTGGCACCAGGTTCGGTCGGGCGAACGGTGGCTGCCAGTCGTCCGGTCTTCCTGGGACTGCTGGTACCAGGCAGATCCGGCGCGGCCGGCGCACACTGGCGGACATGGCGAACTCCGAATTCGGGAAGGCGGTGCGGCGCTGGCGCGACCGGGTCTCTCCGGACACCGTCGGCCTCCCCGCCGGCGGACATCGGCGCGCCGCGGGCCTTCGTCGCGAGGAACTGGCCATGCTGGCCGGGATATCCGCCGACTACATCACCCGCCTCGAACAGGGGCGAGCGTCCCACCCCTCGGTCCAGGTCATCGAAACCCTCGCCCGGACACTGCGACTGTCCCGGGTCGAGCGCGAACACCTGTTCCACCTGGCCGAGCTGGCCCCACCCGGCCCCGATGCCGTGCCCGCCTACATCACGCCAAGCGTCCAACGCCTGCTCGACCGGCTCACCGGAACGCCGGTCGCGGTGTTCGACGCGTGCTGGACGCTGCTGGTCGCCAACCCGCCCTACGCGGCGCTGATGGGCGACCAGGCCGGATCGCGGACGCACGAACGCAACGCCGTGTGGCGCAACCTGCTCGGCCCGGGTACCCGGGTCCGCCACACGCCGGAGTCGAGGCGGGCCATGGAACACAGCCTCGTCGCCGACCTGCGCGCCGCCGCGGGCCGCTACCCCGCCGATCGGCAGCTGCGGCGGCTGGTCGCCGAGCTGCGCGCGAACAGCGACCGGTTCGGTGAGCTCTGGGACTCCGGCGCGGTCGCCCACTACGAGTCCGCGCGGAAGATCGTCGATCACCCGCACGTGGGACCGCTGAGCCTGGACTGCGACATGCTCACCGTCGCGGGCAGCGACCAGCGCATCATGGTCTACACCGCCGAGCCCGGCTCGGACGACGCCGAACGCCTGGCGCTGCTGGCCGTGCTGGGCACCCAGGAACTCACCGGCTGACGCGGCGGGATGCTGCATTCGGCGGCTGACTTGTCTTGTGGACAACGTTGACAGTGGTTGCGCCGGGCTCGGAGCGTGGGCGAGGAGTGCACATGTCGCTGAAGACGATCCCCCTGATGACGGCGATCCTGATCACGGTCGCGGGAACCGCGGCCGCACAGGACGCACCGGCCGCCCGGGCGGACCAAGTCGTCGTCCAGGACGGCCACGCGCGGTTCGAAGTGCTGACGCCGACGCTGATCCGGCTCGAGTACGCCGGCGACGACCACTTCCAGGACCAGACCACCTTCACTGCCGCCAGCCGGTCCTTCCCCGCGCCGAGCTACACGACCACGGTGAGCGGTGGCTATCGCGAGATCCGGACCGCGAACCTCACGCTGCGGTACCGGCAGAACAGCGGGCCGTTCACCCGGGACAACACCTCCGTCCAGCTCACGACGACGAACGTCACCGCGACTCCGCTCTTCCCGTCCTACTGCGCCTTCGGCACGGCTTGCGAAGCCGAGAACGGCGTCCCGGGCGGCTCGGCGTCGACCGCCTACGACCACACCGGCAACACCGGTTCGGGGTTCCTCGCCGGGTTCGGCTCCACCGGGGCGGCCCTCACCCAGGACGTCTCCGCCGTGCCCTCGGCCGGGCAGTACAAGCTGACGGTCCGCTACGCGAACGCCCAGGGCGGCGACGGCCAGACCACCACGCGCACCCTCTCGACCACGGTCAACGGCGCGCCCGGACCGAAGTTGTCGCTGCCGCCGACGTCTTCCTGGAACACCTGGGCGACCGCGTCGGTGACGGTCCCGTTCAACGCCGGGACGAACTCCGTCCGCATCGACCGGAAGTCCGGCGACTCGGGCAACGTCAACCTCGACAGCCTCGCCGTCACCACGGCCACGGCGGGCTACCCCACCGCCGACACGTCGCTGCTCACCACCGCCTACGGCGCGGGCCCGAAGTCCGTGCTGGGCGGCTGGGACCGTTCGCTCGACAACCCGGAAGCCGTCCCGACGCCGGAACACCCCGGTCTGCTCGATCGCGACGGCTGGTACCTGCTCGACGACACCCGCTCCGCCGTGCTCAACGCCGACCGGACGATCACCGACCGGCCGTCGCACGGCACGCAGCCCTACCAGGACGGCTACTTCTTCGGCTACGGCAAGGACTTCAAGCACGGCCTGGCCGACCTCAACGCGCTCGCCGGGGGTACCGCGCCGCTGCCGCGCTCCGCCTACGGCGTCTGGTTCTCCCGCTACTTCGCCTACTCCGACAACGACTACCGCACGACGCTGCTGCCGAAGTTCCGGTCGACCTTCACCCCGATCGACTGGCTGGTCGTCGACACGGACTGGAAGTCACCTTCGCAGTGGAACGGCTGGAACTGGAACACCGCGCTCTTCCCCGACCCGCAGGGTTTCCTGAACTGGACGAAGCAGCAGAACCTGGCCGTCTCGCTGAACGTCCACACGTCCATCGCGGGCAACGATCCGCGGTTCGCGGCGGCGAACGCGACAGCGGGCGGCCTGATCCCCGACGGCGGGAACTACGTCTGGGACTGGTCGAACCCGGCGCACCTGCGCTCCTACTTCGACCTGCACAAGCCGTTCGACGCCCAAGGTGTCCGCACGTGGTGGCTGGACTACTGCAGCGGCTGCGGCCGCTCGACCGCCTCGGACCCGGGTGTCGCACCGGACAACTTCATCAACCAGGCGTACGCGGACCACGCGGCGGCACAGGGCTTGCGCGGCTTTTCCTTCGGCCGCATCGGCGGCGCCGAACAAGGCGGCATCCACAGCAGCTACCCGCTCGGCCCGTGGTCGGAGCGCCGGAACACGCTCCAGTTCACCGGGGACACCCCCATGAGCTGGGACATGCTCGCCTACGAAGCCCACTTCACGCCGGACGAAGCGGCCGCCGGGCTCAGCAACGTCAGCCACGACATCGGCAGCTTCCACGGCGGCCACCTGCCCGACGAGCTCTACGCACGATGGCTGCAGCTGGGCACGTTCCAGCCCGTCGACCGGCTGCACTCCGACCACGGCGACCGCCTGCCGTGGGACTACCCGGGCGCGGCGGGCGACAGCGCGGAGAAGTTCCTGCGCCTGCGCGAATCGCTCGTCCCGTACACCTACACCCTGGCGCGTCAGGCGAACCAGACCGGCGTGCCGATCACGCAGCCGCTCTACCTGAATTACCCGGACCAAGACGCCGCCTACACCCACCCGCAGGAGTACCTCTACGGCGACAACGTCCTCGTCGCCCCGATCACCGCGGCCGGCGGCTCGGTGACGGCGTGGATCCCGCCGGGCACCTGGACCGACTACTTCACCGGCACCGTCTACACGGGACCGTCGACGGCGACGATCACCAAGCCGCTGTCGGAGATGCCGGTGCTGGTGAAGGCGGGCGGCATCGTCCCGCTCCGCACGAACTACGTCGACAACGCCGCCGCACCGCTCGACCAGCTCACGCTGAACGTGACCGCGGGCGCCGACGGGACCTTCTCGCTGTACGAGGACTCCGGTGAGGGCGCCGGGGCGTCGTCGACCACCCGGTTCGGCTGGCAGGACTCGGCGAAGACGCTCACCGTCGACCCGGCGTCCGGTACCGCGCCCGCCCGGGCCTACACCCTCCGGCTGGCCAACTCCGCCGCGCCGGCCGCGGTCTCGGTCGACGGTCAGCGGCTGCCCGAGACGGCGTGGTCGTACAATGCCACCTCGCGCACGGTCACGGTGACGACGGCGAGCCTGCCGTCGAACGCCCGGCACACCGTCACGCTGACCGGCAGCGCCGCCGGCAACCCCGCCGCGGGCCAGGTGAGCGGCCGCGGCGGACTGTGCCTCGCCGTCCACAACGGACAGACCGCCGACGGCACGGCGCTGGAGCTGGCCGGGTGCGACTTCTCGGCGGGTCAGCAGTTCGCCCCGCCCACCGCCGGCACGGTACGGGTCCTCGGCAAGTGCCTCGACGTGGCCGGCGGCTCGACGGCCGCGGGGACGCCGGTCCAGCTCTACACGTGCAACGGAACGCCCGCGCAGGCGTGGACCCTGACCACGGCCGGCAAGCTGATGAACTCCGGCCGCTGCCTGGCCGCCACGGCGGCCGGGGACGGGATGCGCCTCGCCGACTGCGCCACCACCACGGACCAGGCGTGGCGCTTCCCGCCCGCACCGGTCACCGGCCCGGCCGGGCTCTGCACCGACGTCGCCGGCGCCTACCCCGCGTCGGGAACGGCGGTGCAGTTGTACGGGTGCAACGGCACTGACGCGCAACGGTGGAGCGCACCGGGTGACAGTTCCCTGCGGACGCTGGGGAAGTGCCTCGACGTCGTCAACGGCGGTACGGCGAACACCACGCCCGTGCAGCTGTGGGACTGCAACGGAAGCCCGGCCCAGCAATGGACCTCGGGCACGGACGGGACGCTGCGCAACGTCGGCTCGGGACGCTGCCTCGACGACCCGGACAACGCCGGCAAGCCCGGCGACCGGCTCCGGATCTACGACTGCAACACGACCACCGCCCAACGGTTCACGCTCGGGTCGTGACCATCAGCTCAGGTCCGCCAGGTCCAGCACGAAGCGGTAGCGGACGTCGTTGCGCCGCAGGCGGTCGAGCGCTTCGTTCACTCGCGCCGACGGGAGCACTTCGACGTCGGCGGTGACGCCGTGCTCGGCGCAGAAGGCCAGCATGGCGGCGGTCGCGGGGCGGCCGCCGCTGCCGGCCGAGGTCAGCTTCTTGCGCCCCACGAGCAGATCCATCGTCTCGACGGTGACGGGCCCGAGGTGGCCGAGCTGGCTGAGCGTTCCGTCCACGGCGACGAGCCTCAGGTACGGACCGAGGTCATGGGGCGCGGAGATCGTGTCGATGACGACGTCGAACCGGTCCCGGGCGGCGGCCAGCTGGTCCTCGTCCGTGGAGACGACGACGCCCTCGGCACCCAGCCGGCGGGCGTCTTCGGCCTTGCCCGCCGACCTGCTGATGACCGTCGTCTCGGCGCCCAGCGCCACGGCGAACTTGACCGCGAGGTGCCCGAGCCCGCCCAGCCCCGCGACCGCGACCCGCGTGCCCGGCCCCACACCGAGGCTGCGCAACGGCTCCCACACGGTGACGCCGGCGCAGAGGAGCGGCGCCGCGGCCGCCGGGTCGAGCCCGGCGGGGAGGAGGTAGGCGAAGCGGTCGCGGACGACGTACTCGCGGGCGTAGGCCCCCGACGTCGTCGAGCCGTCGCGGCGGTCGGTACCGCCGTAGGTCAGGGTCGGGAACTCGCGGCAGAAGTTCTCCTGCCCGCCTTCGCACATGACGCACACACCGCACGAGTCGACGATGTTGCCGACGGCCACCGGGTCGCCGACGGCGAACCGTGTGACCTCGGGACCGGCTTCGGTCACCCCTCCGGTGAACTCGTGGCCCGGCACGAGAAGGCCGCCGGCATGAGCGTCGACGGAGTGGATGTCGGTGTGGCAGACACCGCAGTAGTCGACCCGCACCGCGATGTCGTCCGGACGCAGGTCCCGCCGTTCGAGGCGCACCCGCCGCAGCGCCGAGGCCTCGCCATCCACTCCCCATCCCGTGGTTGTCCGCATGTCGACTCCTGTTCAAACAGACTGTTCGGTCTATTTCACCGTAGGCGCGGCCTCCCAGAAAAGCAAACCAACTGTTCTGTTTGGTAGGCTCGACCGATGGCCGACCACCCCACGACCGCCCGCGGCACCGCGACCCGCGACCGCATATTCGAGGCGGCGACCCGGGAGTTCGCGGAGCACGGGATCGCGGGCGCCCGCATCGAGCGGATCGTGAGCACGGCGCGCACCAACAAAGCGCAGCTCTACGCGTACTTCGGCAGCAAGGACGAGCTGTTCGACGCGATCTTCTTCGCTTCGCTGGAGCGGATCGTGAACGTCGTCCCGATCGACGCCACCGACCTCGCGGACTGGGCCGTGCGCCTCTACGACGAGTACCTGCGCCGCCCCGACCTGATCCGCCTGGCGACCTGGGCCCGCCTGGAGCGGCGTCCGGCCGGCCACCTCGTCCCCGACGCCGACCGGCTCGACGACCGGAAGCTGCGGGCGATCGCCGAGGCCCAGGCCGCCGGGCTGGTGCGGCCCGGCGACCCGTTCGACGTGATGGCCGTGGTCATCGCGATGTCGATGGCGTGGTCACCGGTCAGCAACGTCTACGCGGCGACCGCGGACGAGCCCTCGGAACAGCACGAGGGACGCCGCTCCCTGCTGCGGGAGACCGTCCGGCGCGCGGTGATGACGAGCTGAGCCTCTCGCACCCGACGTTCAGTTCTCCGTCGTCGGCGACCATTGCCCGTGCAGGAACGGCTCGCGGGTCTCGTCGTTCATCGGGAAGAAGTCAGGCACCCGTCGAACATCCCGTCTTCCAGGCGTGCGGCAGCACGGAATCCTCCAGCGGCGGCCCGGCGAGATTGGCCGTGTAGTTCGTCATCGCCGAGATCGCCACTCCGGTGATCACCTCGAAGACCTGCTCCTCGGTGAAGCCCGCCGACGTGAACGTCACCACCTCCGCGTCGTCGACGTGTCCCTGCTTCTCGATCAACGACCGGGTGAACGCCGACAGCGCCGCCATCTTCGGGTTCGGGGGAACCCTGCCCTCGCGGATCGCCTCGACCACGGCCGGCTCGACGCCGTCCTGGAGCGACTCCAGCGTGTGGAACGCGACCGCCCATTCGCTGCGGTTGGCGACCGCGTTGGACAGCAACAGGACCTGCCGCTCGTCCGGACCGAACGTGCCCCCGCCCCGGAAGTGACCGAAGGCGGCGAAGAAGGTGTTGATCAGCGCCGGCGAGTTCGCCATGAGGCCGGCCGCGGCGGGCACGAACCCGAAAGCGCTTTCAAGAACCTTGAGCGGCTCCTTCGCGGCTTCGTCGGCGGTGTCGGCGGTGTGGATCCGGTAACTGGTCATGATTGAAGTCTGCGGCACCGGGCGCACCGAACCAATTCCCTCGGAGGTAAGCATCGCAGATGCCTCGCCGCCGCATGCCACGATCGGCACGCTCCTGAGAATGGTCTCCGCCACCACTTCGGGATGCACCAGCGGGACGGCGTGGGAGGAGTCGACCTCCACAACGGTGGAACCCGCTCGTTCGGCCATCCACCGCTGGACCTCGGTGGGAATGGAGTTGTCCTTCGTGGACACGACGGCCCACGACGGCAAGGTGTGCCAGCTGGCGGCGTTCGTGAAGCTGCCGTCCAGCGTGACCGGGTCGAACGGCTTCTGGGCGGCGGCGAGGATCTTCTGCTCACGGGCGCCGGCATCGCCGGCGTAGACCTCGCCGAACTTGTCCGGCCGGAGGTAGATCTCCGTGCCACCGGGGTACTCCCGCACGGCCAGGTTCTCCGGGATGAGCAGGCTTCCCGGGAACTTCCCGTTGAGCGCACCGGCCGTCTCCCCCGCGTCCTGCTGGAAAGCGGTGACGAACACGAGCGATCGGACGTCCTCGGTCAAGGCGTCGGGAGCCGAGATGACGGCCCCGGCGTAGGAGTGCGCGGCGACCACGAGCGGGCCGGTGAGCGAGCCGAGGAACCGCTTGAGGTAGGCGACGTCGCCGTCGAAGTCGCGCATGGGCAAAGACGGCGCGATGACGGGGTGGCCCGCATCCTGCAGGCGCACGGAGACCCGGCGCCACACCGAAGCATCGGTCAGGGCGCCGTGGACGAGAACGAAGGTCGGCTGGTTCATGCCCTCAGCCTGGACTCGGGCGGCACCCGGCGGACAGTGGCAGTACTGCCGACTATCGAAAGCTTGCTGCCACCATCAGGCGCGGTCGAAGGTGAAGGACTTCCGGTGCTCGCGCGGCGAAACGTTCGTCGCGCGCCGGAACTGCACCCGCAAGTTCGTCGCCGTGCCGAACCCGACGCGACGCGCGATGTCCTCGATGGACAGTTCCGAGTTCTCCAGGAGCTCCTTGGCCCGGGCGATGCGCTGGTCGCGCAGCCAGGTCAACGGCGGCACACCGGTCTTCTCGCGAAAGCGCCGGTGGAAGGTCCGCTCCGACATGGCGAACCGGGTGGCCAGGTCCTTGACCGACAGGTTCTGCTCCAGCGACACGAGCATCCACTGCCGGGCCAGGGCGATGACGTCGTCGCCGGGAGGGACGACCGATTTCTCCACGAACTGCTGCTGGCCGTCCGCCGGACGCGGCGCCATGACGATGCGCCGCGCGACGTGCCGCGCGGCGGCCGCTCCGAGATCGACGTTCAGCAGGTGCAGGCAAAGATCCACCCCCGCGGTGACGCCACCCGACGTGAGGACCGACGCGGTACCGGCCACGAGCACCGACTGGTCGACCGTGATCGCCGGGAAGCGCTCGGCCAGCTCCGCGCACAACGACCAGTGGGTGGTCACGGTCAGCCCGTCGAGGATGCCGGCCCGTGCCAGGGCGAACGCCCCGGAGCAGATGGACACCATCCGGACGCCGCGCCGGTGCGCGCTCGTCAGCGCTCGCATCAGTGAGCCGGGCAACTCGCGATCCACGGCGTCGGCGTAGCCCGGAACGACGATCGTGCCCGCCCGGCGCAGCAGCTCCAGCCCGCCGTCCGGAACCACCGTGGTCCCCCCGGCCACCGGCACCGCACCACCGCCGACGGACACGGTCACGAGGTCGTACGCCTCCGACGCCTCTCGGCCGAACACGTGGACCGGGATCGCGTAGTCGAGCGGCAGGACGTCCTCGAGCAGGACGACCACCATCCGGTGCCGGGTCATGGCGGCATTCTATCGATGGATGGTAAAACGGCGAGCTTCCGACGAGCGACCTGACGCAGGTCAGCGGCCATGCCGCGGATCACCGTCACTCCACTGTAGACCCGCCGCGGTCCGGAGGCGTCGCGATGTGCCGGCGGAATTCCGCCTTCCCGCGGCTACCCAACGTGACTCCGCCCCTACGGCTGTCCGGGCAGCGGCAGTGCACCGACGACCTCAACTTCGTCCGGACCATGGACGTGCGAGCGGTACGTGTCTACGTTCCCATCCACCAGAAAGGAGTTACTGTTGCGCACTCGAAGAAAACTGTCCGCGATCGTCGTCACGCTGGTGGCGTTCGCGTCGATGGCGGTGTGGGGCGGTGCTGCCCCGGCCGCGGCCTCCGGCCCCGCTCTCCTCCCGCTGTCCATCACCAACAACACCGGCCGCGCGGACGCGGTCCACCTCTACGTCCTCGGCGTCGACCTGAGCACCGGCAAGCTGGGGTACGTCAACGCGGGCGGCGTCTTCACCGCCTGGGGCCCCGGTGGTACTCCCCCGGTTCCGGCACCGGACGTCTCCATCCCCGGCCCGGGCAACGGCGGCACCACGACCGTCCAGGTCCCCCGCGGCATCTCCGGTCGTGTCTACTTCTCCCTCGGCGAGCGCCTGAAGTTCTTCCTCGCCCCGGGTGGTCTGGTCCAGCCCGCACCCTGGGCGGGCGGCGACGCCAACCGCGACATCCTGTTCGACTGGAGCGAGTTCACCTACAACGACGCGGGCCTGTGGCTGAACAGTTCCCAAGTGGACATGTTCGCCGTGCCCCACACGGTGAGCGTGACGACGGGTTCCGGTGCCGTGAAGTCGACCGGCACGCTGGTTCCGGGCGGCCGCGACAACGTCATCAACGGCATCAAGGCCCAGCCCGGCTGGGCCGGTTCCGTGCAGACCCGCCAGGACGGCACGGTGCTGCGCGTACTGGCCCCGGGCAAGGCGGCCGATGCCGGACAACTCGGCAGCAGCTACCTCGACTCGTACATTTCGTCGGCCTGGAACGCCTACACCGGCAAGGTGCTCACCGTCGTCCCGTTCGCCGACCAGCCGAACACCAAGTACTTCGGCCGCACCGCCGGCACCGTCATGAACTTCACCGACGGCGCCGGCCGGCAGGTCGCCTCGTTCGCCAAACCCACCTCGGCGAACGTCTGGGGCTGCGACGGCGCCCTCGGCGCGCCCAACGACCAGGTCGTCGGGCCGATCGCCCGCACGCTGTGCGCCGCGCTCAACCGCGGCACCCTGGGCCGCATCGACACCCAGCCGGGCGGGAACAACGCCGACTTCTACCAGAACAACCCGACCAACCAATACGCGAAACTGGTGCACGCGAGCATGGCCGACGGCAAGGCCTACGCGTTCGCGTTCGACGACGTCGGCAACTTCGAGTCCCTGGTGAACGACGGGAGCCCCCGGGCCGCGGGCATCACCCTGAACAGCTTCACCGGCGGCGGGTCCCCCGCCTCCGGCACCAGGCTGATCAGCGACTGGAACGGCAAGTGCATCGACGTGCCGAAGCGGAACTTCGCCGACGGCGTCCACTTGCAGACTTTCGCCTGCAACAACACCATCGCCCAGGACTGGACCTTCACCGGCGAAACGCTGAGGGTCCCGAACAACATGTGCATGGACGTCGCCTGGGGTTCCCGGGAGCGGGGCGCGGTCATCCAGGTCGCCACCTGCAGCGGCGACCCCGCCCAGCGGTTCGTCCTCACCCCGGCCGGTGATCTCGTCAACCCGCAGGCCGGCAAGTGCGTCGACATCAAGGCCTGGAACGGCGACGACCGGGCGCCGCTCATCCTGTGGGACTGCGCGGGAACCGCGAACCAGAAGTGGCACCGAGGCTGACTCCCCGGAACCCGCGTGGTGTGGTGACACCGGCTTGCCCGGATCACCACACCGCGCGGGCTCGTGGGTGAGCGACGTCAGCGACCGAGGTGGGCCACGACCAGGTTCGGATCTTCGGCGGTGACGTAGGCGGCACTGAGCACGTAGACGGTGCTGCCGCGCACGGCGACGGACGTGGGGTTCTGCAGGCCGTCGGCCGCGGTCAACACGGTCGAGTGGCGGCCGTCGGGCTGGACGAGCGCGACTTCGCTCGGACCGTCGAGCGCGGCCAGCAGCTGGTCCCCACGGCCGGTGAAGGCGAAGTCGTCGATGCCCGTCAGCCCGGTGGCCACCGTCCGCACCTCGCCGGCACCGCCGTCGCGCCGGATCGGGATGCGCAGGACGGTGCCCTGGTCGAGGTTGGTGGCCCAGATCGCCCCGTCACGCAGCTTCAGGCCGTTGACGCCGAGGAAGCCGCCGGCCGCCAGTTCGGGAGCGGTCGACCAGGCGGTGGGCACGCCTCCGGTCACGGGCACCCGCCAGATGGTGCCGAGCACGGAGTCGGTGACGTACAGGGTGCCGGAGCGCGGGTCCAGCGCCAGCCCGTTGGGCAGGCCGTCGGCGGGCAGCGCGGCGATCCGTTGCGGACGGCCGCCGGGACGCAGGCGCCACACACCGGTGAGGTCGGACGTGCCGGTGGCGTAAAGGAAATACAGCGTGCCGTCGCCGGCTCGGGTGATGCCGACGGTCAGCGGGAAGCCCAGCACCGGGGTGTGAACACCGCCGTCGGCGGGCTTGGGCAAGGTGGCCAGGACCCGGATGGTTCCGCCGGGAGACACTTCGGCGATCTGGCGGCCTTCCGCGAAGGTGACGAAGGCGCCACCCGGGCTGAGTGCGATGTTTTCCGGTGTCTGACCGGCGGCCAGATCGAAGTGCACGGCGATTCTCGCGTCGCACAGCGGTGCGGACGCGGCCGAGGCCGGAGCGGCGGTCACCGCGACGACACCCGCCGCGACGAGGACGGTCGCGGACACAGCGGACTTGGAGAGCTTCTCGAACATGGTTCCTTCACTGGTTTCGGGCGCGCGTCAGCGACACACCGGCGCGCACGCGGGTGGTGAGTTCGGTCCGGACCGGGTGGTCCGGGCGAAAGGTCAGACCGGCACCCGGGAGTTGGGCGGTGCCGGGACGGTGTGGTGGTCGATGGCTTGACCGAGCAGGGTCAGCGCGGCTCGAGAAGGCGAATCGGCCTCCGTGGTCGCGACCACGACGGCGGGACCAGGTCCGCTGCTCAAGGTCTGCTGCAGGACGGTCAGCGCTCCGACCAGCGGGTGCCGCATCTCGTAAGGGGCGATGGCACACGCCTTGATCCGGTGATCGGCCCACTGGGAAGCGAACTCGGCGCTCTTCGCGCTCAGCTCGCCCACCAGCGCGTACAACGCCGTGTCGTCCGGGTGCTGACCCGCCACCAGACGCAGGTTTCCCACCACTGCCCGGGCTTTGGCCGGCCAGTCGGCGTAGAGCTCGCGGGTGTGGCTGTCCAGGAACACGAGCCTGGCCATGTTCGGCCGCCGCGCCGGCGTCTCCGGAGCGTCGAAGTCCAGGTGGCCCGCGAACAGCGCGTGCCCCAGCCGGTTCCAGGCCAGGACGTCACTGCGCCGGCCGAGCACGATCGCGGGTACGTCCGCGAGTACGTCCAGCAGCTGGCCGGTCGCCTCGGTCACGCGCTCCGGCGCCGGCCGCCGGTCCCGGGGGCGGTGCCGGTTCGCCCGAGCCAGCTCGTGCAGGTGCCGCCGCTCGGACTCGTCGAGCCGCAGCGCCACGGCGAGCGCGTCCAGTACCTCGGCGGAGGCACTCGGCGACCGCCCCTGCTCGAGCCGCGTGTAGTAGGAGGCGCTCACCCCCGCCAGCAGGGCCAGCTCCTCGCGCCGCAGCCCCGGCACGCGCCGGCGCTCGCCATAGGTCGGCATGCCGACGTCCTCGGGGCGCAGCTGGGATCGCCGCGCCTGCAGGAAGTCTCCGAGCTGCGTCTTTCCGGTCATGGCTCCAGTATCGGGTCCTCGGCCTCGCTCAGCCTGCCCCAGCCGGGGGTAGGCAACGGCGGGCCTGGTTCACCCACCCGCCCGCCGGTGAAGTGGGGGTTGCCGATCCGGCACACCGCACGCACCCCGGGAGTTCCGATCTTGACCACCGCCAGCCGGCTCGACGCAGCCGATTTCGCGTTCACCAGGAGCGCCTGGGTCGACGCCACCCGGCCCACGTCTACGCACTGATCAGCGACGTATCCGCGATCAGCCACTGGAGCCCCACCGCCGACGGCGTTTCCTACGACGACGGCGCCGGTCCGTGGGTCGGGGCCTGGTTCAGCGGCACCAACCGCCGAGACGGCAAGCAGTGGACCACTCGATCCCAGGTCGTCCAAGCCGATCCCGGGTCCGCCTTCGGCTTTGTCGTCGGCGGGGCCGAGGAGGGCATCGTGCGCTGGAACTGGACTTTCCGGCCCCAGGGCCGAGGCTCTCTCGTCCGGCAGTCCTGGCAGCTCCTGCGCCTCGACCCGGTCCTGGGAAGCACCCGCGCCGACTTGGACGCTCTCCGCCGCTACATGGCCGGCAGTGCCGAAACCACCCTCGCCGCCCTCGCCCAGTGGATCGCCGAACTACAACCCGACGCCTTCTCCGGGTCGCGGTCGTAGGTGCGGAGGAACCCGTCGCCGGATCGGCCCGGCTTGAGGCGGCTCAGCCGGGCGGCGGGCGGAGGCCGTCCATCAGGAGGTTCAGCAGGCGACCGGCCTTGGCTTCATGCTCGGGCCGGGGTGCCACGGTGAAGATGCCGATGAGGGAAGCGGCGATGTCTTCGGCGGTGACGTCGGAGCGGAGGTCGCCCGCCGCGCGGCCGGCGTCGAGAATCGTGGTGATGGCCGCCAGCAGCTCGGTCCGGGTCTGGGCATGGGCGATCTCGCCCGACTCGATCATCGCGAGCAGCGTGTCGAGCATGCCGTTCTTGGTCGCGATCCAGTCGCCGAACAAGTCCATCCAGCGCCGCATCGCCGCGGCCGGCGCCAGCTCGTCGAGCAGTGCGCGGGCGCCGGTCGTCAGTCGCCCGACCTGGTCCCGGTAGACCGCGTCGACCAGCGACTCGCGGGTCGGGAAGTGCCGGTAGAGCGTGGCGATGCCGACGCCGGCCTCGCGGGCGATCGCCCGCATCGACGGCTCGGCGTCGGCCGACACGAACATGCGGGTCGCCACCGCGAGCAACTGGTCGCGGTTACGGGCTGCGTCCGCCCGCGGTTCACGCAGCTCCGCCTCACTCAAAACGGATCACGCTCCGGTTGTGTTAGGGTCATCCAGGTAAACGGAGCATAGTCCGTTTCGCTGCGTTCCCTCACATCAAGGAGACAGGCGTCCATGCAGCACCAGAGCGCTCACCCGTCGACGGCCGGGAGCAGGGCGGTCCAGCTCGATTCGTTCGGCGGTCCCGAAGTCCTGGACCTCCGTGAGATTCCCGCTCCGCAGGCAGGCCCGGGACAGGTCCGGGTGCGGGTCACCGCGGCCGGCCTGAACCCGATGGACTGGATCATGACCGCCGACGCGGACACCGCCGCCCGGTTCGGCCTGAGCCTCCCGGCCGGGTTCGGGACCGACTACGCGGGAGTGGTCGACCAGGTCGGTGCCGGGGTGACCGGCTTCGCACCGGGCGACCGGGTCTTCGGGAGCGCCCTGTCCCGCGCGGTCGCCGACTTCGTGGTGATCGACGCGGCCGGGGAGATCGCGGCGAACGAGGCCCACCACACCCCCGACGGCGTGGACGACCGCACCGCCGCCACCCTCGCGATCGCCGGCCGCACGGCATCCGCCGCTCTCGCCGTGGTCTCCCCCGGCCCGGACGACACCGTGCTGATCGGCGGCGCCGCCGGCGGAGTCGGGGTGTTCGCCGTCCAGCTGGCCCGGATCGCCGGAGCGCGCGTGATCGGCACGGGATCGGCGACATCGGCCGACTTCCTGCGCGACCTCGGAGCCGAGCCGGTGGCCTATGGCGACGGCCTGGCCGACCGCGTCCGAGCCCTCGGCGTCACCGCCGCCATCGACCTGCACGGGACGGAGACAGTGCACACCGCAAGGGAACTCGGCGTTCCGGACGGCCGCATCTGCACCGTCGCCGCGCAAGTCGACGGAGTGCCGGCGGCCAACGGCGCGAACGCCGCTGCCGGCGCCCTGGACGAGATCGCCCGCCTGGTCGCGGCCGGCCGGCTCCGGGTGCCTGTCGCGGCAAGCTTCCCGATCGAGCAGATCCGCCGCGCGGCCGAGCTCCAGGCTGGCCGGCACGTACACGGCAAGGTCGTCATCGACCTCTAGACCAAGGCCGTCGCGGCGACGGCGGGCGGCGAGGCGGTCGAGGCCAGGCATGCCGAGGTGGACGGTGTTCTGGTGGGCGCAAGTTCGTCGTTGGTGATGCCGCCTTCCACGAGCCAGAACGGCTGGTCGCCGCTGGTGAGAACCGAGCCACGACCCGATAGAACCGCTCCGCCACGCCCAGGCCGCCGAGCGGTGTTCCGGGTACGCCAACCGGTCGTCAGGCGCAGTCCATCGCCCAGCAGGCCGCGAGCACAGTTCCTCAGCAGCCCGTCGGTGCGGTGAAGCTCCGGCTCGGAGGCGGCCGAACTCGGCGCGGGCAGGTGCGCCGGCACTTCTTCCAGCAGCCGCTCGATACGCCGTCGATGGTGTCGTCGGGGACGGCCCCGACGACACCATCCGCCTGGCTACACCAGGGCGACGACCGGGATCAACCGGTCCGTTTTGTTCTTGTACTCGGCGAAGACCGGCGCACGGGATTCCTGGTCGTTCCACAGCGAGTCACGTTCGGCGCCCGTCAGCACGGTCGCCGTGCAGACGTGCTTCTCGATACCGGTTGCCGTGCCGATCTCGATGCTCACCCGGGGCTGCGCCAGCAAGTTGTGGTACCACGCCGGGTTGCGGGCCTGACCGCCGTTGGTGGCGAAGACGATCCGGCGGTCGCCGTCGGGCAGGTAGCCCAGCGGAGTGGTCGACTCGCGACCGCTGCGCGCGCCGACGGTGGTGAGCAACAGCAACGGAACATCGGCGAACACGCCACCGACCTTGCCGTTGCCGGCGCGGAACTCGGCCATGATCTTCGCGTTCCACGACGCCATGTCCGGGTCGCTGTAGCGGTCGGCCATCAGAGTGCCTCCACCACGTCGGGGAACGACTCGGCCAGCGCCGCCGCGTCGGGCAGCGCGGCGATTTCGGCGGCCACCGCCCGGGCGCGGTCGCGCACCGACGGATCGGCGGCCCGATCGAGCGCGTGAGCGAGATCCTCGCCGGGGCGAACGGCGACACCCACACCGGCGGCGGCGACGAGCTCGGCCTGGATGAACTGGTCCGCGGCCTGGGGCACCACGATCAGCGGCAGCCCGTGCGAGAGACCGGACAGCACGCTGCCGGCGCCGCCGTGCGTGACCATCACGTCCACATGGGACAGCAGCCGGGCCATCGGGGTGAACGGGACCAACCGCACGTCGTCCGCGAGACCGTAGTCGGCGGCGGACCGGCCGAGCCCGACGGTGACCGCGACCTCGAAGCCCTGCCCGGTCAGCCCCCGCACCACCGGCGAGACGATCTCGGGCGCGGTGAAGTGCGTGCCGAAGGTGACCAGCACTCGCCCGCGGCCCCCGGCCGGGGCGTCGAAGACCGGTGGCGCCGGCGGAAGGACCGTGTGCGGCTCGGGACGCGGCGGCAGCCGGTCGGCGGGTGGCTGCCAGCCCGGGAACTGCAGCGCGGGCGGGCAGATGTCCAGGTACTTCCGGCCGACCGCCTCCACGGGAGCGTCGACGCCGAACTCGGCGTAACGCGGCGCGGCCGCCTCGGCGAACGCCTTCACCAGCTCCGGTGGGTGCCCAGGACCGAGTGCGTGGGTGAGCAGCGGGACGTCCAGCGCGGCCGCGACCAGCGGGCCGACCAGGTCCGTGGCTTCGTGCACCACCACGTCCGGCCGCCACTGCTCCGCGGCGCGCAGGGATTCGGCTCCCGCCAGGGCGACCCGGACGTCGGCGAACAAGGTCGCGACCATCGCGAAGCTGGGCACCGCCGTGCCGTCGTCACCGTTGCGGCGCGCGGACTCGGCGAACACCGCGTCCATCGCCGGGCCCGCGGCCACCAGCTCGAGGGGCTCGTTCTCCAGCGCGGGCGCCAGCGCGCCGGAGGTCAGTACGCCGACCTGATGTCCGCGCGACGCCAAGGCCCGCCCCAACGGCAGCAGGGGGAACAGGTGGCCGTGCGCGGGCACGGTCGACAAGAGGATTCGCATATTGATCAGAGTAGCGTTCTTGTCAACTGGGCTGCCTTATAGTCATTGCCGTGTCGTCCGCCTCGTACCACTCGCCTCGCCGCCAGGAAGCCGCCGCGCAGACGCGGCAGGCCATCCTCGACGCCGCTCGCCGGCTGTTCGCCGAGCGTGGTTACGCCGCGACCACGGTCCAGGAGATCGCCGTGGCCGCCCGAGTGGCGCCGGCGACGGTGTACGCGAGCGTGGGCGGAAAGCCGCGGTTGCTGGACGAGCTGGTCACCAGCGCCGCGGCCGACACCCGCCTGCAGGAGGCCGCCGACCGCGTCACCGCGGCCGAAAACCCGGCCGAAATCCTCCGCGGCTGCGTGGCGGCCGCCCGGTTCGGCGCCCAGGAGTACGCCGACGTCTTCGAACTGATGCTCACCACGGGACGCACCGACGAGGGGGCCGCGGCCGCCGCGGCCGGCGCCGAGCAGGGCTTCCGCGGCGGCCTGGGTCTGGTCGCGACGCGTCTCCAGGAATTGGGCGCGCTAGCGGGATCGACCGACGAGGCCATCGACGTCCTGGCGTACTTCCTCGGCTACCCGTCCTGGCGCCGGCTGGTCGACGACTTCGGCTGGAGCTATCCGGCGGCCGAGGCGTGGCTGGTGGACCGGATCGCGGAGGCGCTCCGGATCGACCACCGCGGCAACGCGAGTCAAGCCGAAGCAAGCGGATCCGCATAGAAGGCGCGCGCGGACGTCGCCAAGCCGGACGGGCCGACCAGGACAGCGGGCCGGACCGGCAGCGGCGGCCCGGCTCCCTCGGCCGGGTGCCGCTCCCCGCGGGCCACTGTCCGGCGTCGGCGATCGTCGGTACCGCCATTCGGGCCACGCCCGGACAGCGTTTTCCTCGATAGCGAACGGATAGCGAGGCTGAGCCACGATCTCCCGGTCGATTCCCGCTAGTGAGAGGAGTGATCATGGCTCGCATGATCAACGCCCTGGGTGACCGGTTGCTGGGGCTGTTCCTGGGCGAGGTGAAGGCCGGCGCCTGCATCCCCGAGCACGGCCAGGTCTGCAAGACGCTGCACTACGACTGCTACGGCAACTGCAAGTAACCGCGGCGCCCACGCCTTTCCCGCCGCGGCCCTCGTGGCGGGAAAGGCGTTGCCACGCAAAGGAGGTTCACCGATGATCGGCGCCCAGTTCGTGCTCGCCGCCCGGGTCCTGGTCGGGCTGGTGTTCGCGGTCGCTGCCGTCGGCAAGCTCGCCGGGCGGGTGCGGCTGGCGGAGTTCGCCGCGTCGCTGGCGCCGCTCGGCCGGTCGCCGGTCGGCTGGCTGCCGATCGCCGCCGGGACCGCCGTAGTCGAGCTGGCCGTCGCCGTGCTCGTCGCGTTCTCCGCCACCTACCGGCTCGGGCTCGGGCTGGCGACGGCGGTGATGATCGTGTTCTGCGCCGCGATCGCCCGTTCGATGCGGCTGGGCCGCCGCGTCACCTGCCGCTGCTTCGGTCGCTCCGGGGCGGTGCTCGGCCGGGCCCACCTCGTGCGCAACGCGCTGCTCGCCGCGGGGGCCGCCGCGGCCCTCGCCGTCCCGCCGGGGCCCGGTCTCGGCCTCGACACCGGCGCGGCCGCCGCACTCGTCGGCACTTTCGCCGCACTAGTTGCGATCAATGGGGACAGCCTGGCCGGCCTGGTCGGCAAGGCGGACACCGCCCATCGCTGAAAGAGGTATCTCATGTCGTTCCTGGTGGCCGTGGTCGCGGTGCTGGCCGTGCTGACGGTGCTCAACCTCCTGCTGTCCTCGGCGATCATCAGGCTGCTCAACGAGCAGCGGCGGTCGGTGACGCCCGCGCTGCCGGCGGTGGGCACCGAGATCGGGTCGTTCGAGGTGACCGACGCCGACGGCGTGACCGTCACCGACCGCGAACTGGATGACGCGCTCGTCGCGTTCCTGTCGCCGACCTGCGGGCCGTGCCAGCGCCTCGCCGGCAAGCTCACCGAGCCGACCGTCGCGTTCGTGCTCGACGGCGGTGACCGGGACAAGGCCGTCGAGTACGCGGCCGGTCTGGGACCCGCGGTGCGCGTCGCCTTCGTCGGAGACCGCAGCCCGGTGTCGGCCGCGTTCAACGCGGGCGACGTGACCCCCACCCTGTTCCGCGTGCGGGACCGGCGGATCGCCGCCGCCGGCCACGACCTCGACGCCGTGCGCCGGCAGCACGTCTGATGAACCTGTTCCGTGCGGCGGGCCCCGCGTTCGGCGTCGCCTGGCGCGCGTCGCGGGTGGCCACCGGCGGCGCGATCGCGCTGGCGGTGCTCGCCTCGGCCGTGCCGGCGGTGTCGGCGTGGCTGGGGAAGCTGCTGTTCGACGAGCTGGCCGGCGGCCGGGACCGTGGCCTGATCGTGCTGCTGGCCATCGGCTCGGCGGCCGGCCTCGCCATCGCGACCGCGATCACCGCGGTCGCTTCGTACTGCACCGCGATCGTGCGGGCCAAGTCCGCGATCGAGGCGGAGGACCGCCTGGTCGGCGCGGTCGGTGCGCTGCCGGGGCTGCGCCGGCTCGAGGACCCGGCGTTCCTGGACCAGGTGCGGCTGGCCGAGCAGGGCGCGCAGGAGGCCGCGCCCGCGGTGCTGGCGCTGACCGTCGAGTCGGTGCGCACCGTGGTCGCCGTGCTCGGGTTCGGCGGCGCCGTCCTGCTCGTGTGGCCGCCGATGGCCGGGCTGCTCGCCGCGTCACTGGCGGCGGCGACGATCTCCCAGCTGACCCTGTCCCGCCTGCGCGCGCGGGAGGCCGAGGCGATGATGGCCACCCACCGCGAGCGGTTCCTGTTCCGCTCGCTGTGCTCGGACATCCGCGCGGCCAAGGAGATACGGCTCTTCGGCCTCGCGGATCTGTTCCGGTCACGCATGGTGGCCGCGGTCCGCACGGCCACGGCCGGCGAGTGCGCGATGCAGCGCCGGATCGCGGTCGCCGGGATCACCGCCGCGATCGTGTCGGCGGCGGTGGCGGGCGTCGCACTCGTGGTCGCCGCGACCGGCGCCGCCCGCGGGTCGCTGTCCATCGGCGACGTGACCCTCTTCACCGCCGCGGTGGCCGGTATCCAGTCACCGGTGGGCGCGCTGCTGGGCCAGCTCGGCCGGGCCGGCGGCTCGCTCGGGTTGTTCAAGCACTACCTCGACGTGGTGACGACCGAACCCGACCTGGCCTCCGGGACCGACGCCGTGCCCGGGCTGACGGCCGGCATCGAACTGCGTGACGTGTGGTTCCGCTACGACCCGACCGGCCCGTGGGTGCTGCGCGGGGTCGACCTGGTGATCCCCGCCGGCGCGGCGGTCGGGCTGGTCGGGGTGAACGGCGCGGGCAAGTCGACGCTCGTGAAGCTGCTGTGCCGCTTCTACGACCCCGACCGCGGCCAGATCCTGTGGGACGGCGTGGACATCCGCTCCTGTGACACGGCCGGGTTGCGTGCCCGCATCGGCGCCACGTTCCAGGACTTCACCAGCTACGACCTGACCGCCACCGAAAACATCGGCATCGGCGACGTCACCCGCCTCGACGATCTCGACCGCATTCACGCGGCGGCCCGCCTGGCCGAGATCGACCCGGCGCTGTCCGCTTTGCCGCGCGGCTACCAAACCCTGCTGTCCCGGGCGTTCCTGGACGTCGACGACAAGGCCGGGGCGGCGCTGTCCGGCGGCCAGTGGCAGAGGGTGGCGCTGGCCCGGTCGCTCATGCGCGCCGAAGCCGACCTGCTCATCCTCGACGAACCCAGCTCCGGCATGGACGCCGACGCCGAGACCAGGACCCACGAGGCCCTGCGCGCCCACCGGGCCGGCCGGACGAGCGTGCTGATCTCCCACCGCCTGTCCGCCCTGCGCGGCGCGGACCGGATCGTCGTGCTCGGCGGCGGCCAGGTGATCGAACAGGGCACCCACGACGAGCTGCTCACCGCGGGCGGCGAGTACGCCCGCCTCTTCTCCTTGCAGGCCAAGGGATACGCGATGGCGGAGGCGTGATGGTCGGACTCGCGGTGGTCGTGGTGGTGCTGGTTCTGCTGGTCGTGCTGCGCCGCCGGTACGTGGTGGCCCGCGTCTGGGGCCACAGCATGTCCCCGACCTTCCACGACGGCGAGCGGGTGGTCGCGACCCGGCGACGGCACTACCGCGTCGGCGACGTCATCGTCTTCCGCCCGCAGTCAGCGGCGACTGACCTCGCGTGGCGCATCAAACGGATCGCCGCGGTCGCCGGCGACCCGGTCCCCGCCTGGCTGGGGACGCGGCTGGAGACGGACCACCCGGTCGTCCCGGCCGATCGGGTGGTGGTGGTCGGCGACAACACCGGCCACAGCGAGGATTCCCGCCAGCTCGGCTACATCGACCTCGCCGTCGTGGCCGGCGCGGTCCCTCACCGCCCCGCGCCGGAGGGCAGCTGACAATCGATCTCCGCCAGCACTTTCTCCACTCCGACTCGTTCGACCGGGCTGTCGAACTGGTCCTGCAGGCGCAGGGACGCGTGGGCGATGCGGCGGGCGGCGGCCCGGTCGCCGGCGGCCAGCTCGATCGAGGCCAGGGCGAGCAGCGCGGCGGACTCGGCGTCCGGGCGGCGGGTGCGGCGGGCCAGGCCCAGCGCGCGGTCCGCGGATCTTCGGGCGGCGGGCAGGTCGCCGTTCGCGCGGTGGGCGTCGGCTTCGGCGGTGAGGCACCAGGTCTGGCCGATCGGGTCGCCGTTCTGCTCCGACAGGCAGCGGGCTTGTTCGGCGAGGCCGGCCGCGGCCGCCGGGTCGCCGGAGGCCAGGGCGGTGCGCACGACCACGAGCCGCACCTGGGCGCGGGTCTTCCACTCGCCCGCGGCGTCGGCCAGCCGCAGGGCCTTCGTGCCGTGCGCCCTCGCCGCGCCGAGGTCGCCGAGGTGGTCCCGGTACAGGGCGGCCAGCGTGGCGTGGCAGCCCGACTCCCCCGCCAGGTTGCCGGACTTCCGGAAGCACACGACCGCCTCGCGCACGGCGGTGATCGCGCGGTGCCCGTCACCGCACCGCTCGTACGCGTCGCCCAGCTTGGTCAGTACCTCCGCCCGCAGCGCGAGGTCGACCTCTCGCAGCGGCACCTCGTTCAGGATGGCCACGACGTCGGCGTACCGGCTGCGGTGCATCCTCGCCGTCGCCGTGACCAGTGCCGCGGTCACCCGCACCACCGGGTCCGCGCCGGCGACGGTCGTCAGCCGCGCGGCCGCCCGGGCGCCGTGGCCGTACAGGTCGAGCCGCACGAGCGGCGCGCGCAGTACCAGCAGCAGCGCCGTCGCGGGACGGGTCAGGCCGCCGCGCACGGCCAGGCCGAACACGGCGAGCAGGACGTCGACGTCCGCGCCCACCCACGGCAGCGGCTCCTTGACCACGCGCCCGACCACGTCCTGCTCGAGCGGTGCGGCGGTCTCGGCGAGCACCGTGTAACCGGCCGGCGTGCCCAGGATGCCCTCGTAGGCATGCCTGGTCAGCGCGACCGCCCACCCGGCCAGCCGGTCCAGGGCGCCTGGGTCGAGCGACGGGCCGACCGTGCGGCAGTAGGCCCGCACGAGGTCGTGCATCCGGTAACGAGGCACCCCGTCGCGCCCCGGCCCGGCCTGGTCGAGCAGGTTCATCGCGCACAGGTGGGCCAGCACCTCGTCGGTGCAGGCCAGTGGCACGTCGAGCACGGGCGCGAGCGGCCAGCCGGTGAACGTCGGCGCCCCGATCGCCGCCAGCGCCGACATCGCGGCGCGCGCGTCCCGGTCCAGCAACCGGAAGCTGGCGTCGAGACTGTCCCGCACGCTGCGGTGCCCGACCGTCAGCTCCCGCATCCGCCTCGACTCGTCGGACAGCCGCGCGGCCAGCTCCGCCACGCTGAGCTTCGGGTACGCGGCGAGCTGCGCCCCGGCGATCCGCAACGCGAGCGGCACACCTCCGCACGCCTCGATCACCGTGGCGACCGTGTCCTCGCCCTCGCCCAGCCGGGCCGCGCCCGCCACGTTCGCCAGCACCGTCCCGGCCACCCGGTCGGACAGCGGCGCGAGCGGCACCCGGACCGCCGACTCGACCTCGGGCAGCACGGACCTGCTGGTCACGACCGTGGCGCAGCCCGGATCGGCGGCCATGAGCGGCTCGATCTGCCGGGCGGTGGCGGCGTTGTCCAGCACCACGAGCACCCGCTTGCCCGCCGTGCGACTGCGGAATTCGGCCGTGCGTTCCTCGACGCTGGCCGGCATCGACCGCGCCGGCACGCCGAGGGCACGCAGGAAACCGGCGAGGACCTCGTGCGGTGCGGCAGGTCGCGCGTCGGCGCCCCGAAGGTCGGCGTAGAGCTGCCCGTCGGGGTAGGCGTGCACCGACGCCGCACCCGCGTGCACGGCCAGCGCCGTCTTGCCGATCCCGGGCATCCCGGTGACCAGCACCAGCGGTGGCGCGTCGGTCCGGCGCGCCACCGCGGCCCTGATCGCGGCCGACTCCGCGTCGCGCCCGGCGAACCCGGAGGTCCGCGGCGGCAGCTGGGCGGGCACCACGGCCACCGTCGCCGCCCGAGGCGTCTCGACGGAGAGGATCTCCGCCTCCAGCGCGAGCAGCTCCCGCGACGGATCGATCCCCAGCTCGTCGCGCAGCACGCGCCTGGCCTCCTGGAACGCCGCCAGCGCGTCTGCCCGCCGCCCGGCGCGGTACAGCGCCAGCATCCGCCGGTGGTGTAGCCCCTCGCGCAGGGGGTGTGCCTGCACCAGCGCGGTCAGCTCGGGCAGCAGCCGCGCGGCCCGCCCGCACGCGATCTCCGCGTCGATCCACTCCTCGGCCAGGCAGATCCGCAGCTCGTCCAGCCGGGGCAGCTCCGCGCCGGCCAGGTGCGGGGTCACCCCGCCCAGCGGTGTCCCGGTCCACCGGTCGAGCGCGGACCGCAGCAGGCCGGCCGTGTCCGCGGGGTCTGCGGCCGCCCGCGCCGTGCTCAGCAGCCGTCGCACCTCGTCGACGTCGACGAGACAGTCCAGCAGGTACCCGCTCGACACGGTGACGACGGCGCCGGCCGCGCCCGCCCGGTCGAGCGAGGCGCGGAGCTTGGACACCTGGATGTGCACCTGGGTCCGCGCGGTCGCCGGCGGCAGCTCACCCCACAGCGCGTCGATCAGCCGTTCCACCGACACCGGCTTTCGGCAGGCGAGCGCCAGCGCGGCGAGCACCGTGCGCCCCAACCGCCCCTTGACCGGGACCGATGTCCCCCGGACCCGTGCGCCGACGGGACCGAGGACGGTGGCTTCCAGCAATCCCCCGCCCGCGTGCTTCGCGATCGGGTAGCGACCACACAGTGTGTTCGTGCGCGAGAGCCGCTCCTTTCTGCGTCGTACGGTGCTGGGCGGCGTTCGGCGGGCGCACGAAACTCGCGCAGGCCGAGTGCGTGGGAGACACGGTTGACGATGAGGCCGCGGCCCCTACCGCAGCTCGAGGACGCGCGGGCGCACCGGCCGTCCTCGCCGATCGCCGCGACCGGGCGGTATTCGAGCTCAGTGAAGGCGGGGCGTCAGCGCGGGCGCACCGGAGTGGAGCGGCCGGGGACGTCGTCGACCGTCACCAGTGCACCCCTGGCCATCGGAAGTCCTGCCGTTTTTGTCCGTCGTGGTTCGTCATGCGGGCGTCCGCCTTCCCCAGAAAAGTTCGGCCCAGCAACGAAAGTACTCGACTCGTCACCGCTGCGTACCCCCCAGCGGGGTGAAGCCGCTCTCGCCGTGCCGACGGTGCCAGCGGCGCGCGAACACCGTCAACCGACCCGAAAACGTTTCGCGCTGACCCGAAACATGCAGCCGACCCCCAGGTCGGGCAACCTCCGCGACGGGGGGCCGAGGCCAGCGAAAACCCACCTCAACCGGGGTGCGCCGACCATTGGGTGCCTTCACGAGCGTGGCCCTGACGTGCGCGTTGCGGGCGGCGCTCGGCGGTCAGCGCACGGGTCGGCTACGGGCCGCGCCGCCACCCGCGGTGGCACAGCTTGGCGGCCCAGGCGCCGACGCTCCCTCGCGCGGAGTCCACCACCACTACCCGGCGTCTCCTTCACGACTCGCTGGACCCCGCGGTGCGCGCGATCGCGGGTGACGCATCTGCGATGGTGCAGTTCGCAGCGGGCGTGCTGGCCTGGGGGCACGGGATCCGCGGGTACGGGCCGTTCCGGACCGGCCGCATCCTCGCCCGGGAACAGGCCGGCGAGCGGCTGGAAGCCGCGCTCGGCGGACTGCGTCCGGACGCCCTCACCCCGGCCGTGCTCGAGGACTGCTACGAGCGGTTCACGACCACCGCGAAGCTCCCCGGTCTCGGAGCTGCCTTCTTCACAAAGCTGCTCTACTTCGCCGGCTATCGCCGCGGCGAAGGAGGGATCCAGCCGTTGATCCTGGACCGGGTCGCGGCACCCTGACTTCCCTGCCGCGCCCGGGCTTCCCCGGCAGCCGCTTCCGCCGACCCGCGACCGCCTGATGACGACGGTGGATCGCTCATGACGGGCGTCGCGAGCTGAGGAGCAGCAGGCACAGGATGGCGACTCCGGTGACCAGGCCGGCGACGAGGAGCATCGGGTCCAGGGTGGGCCCGGCGACCGCGGCCTGTTGCACCACCGCCGGCGGTGCTGCCGCGGACGGGCCGGCCTCGCTGGGCGGTGCGGCGGCTGCCGAAGTAGCCGGCGGTGTCGAGCCGCCGGGCGTTGCGCGGGTCGCGGTCGCCGGTTTCTGTTTCGCCGGGTTCGGTGCGGCCGGCGCCTGGGTCGGTTTCGGCTGGGCCGCGGAGGTGGCGGCGGCCAGAACGGTCACGGTGGCGCGCATGTCGGGGTGGACCGAGCAGTAGTAGGCGTAGGTGCCGGAGGTGCGGAAGGTGTAGCTCCAGCTCTGTCCCTGGGACAGTTGCGGGCTGCGGAACGAGACGGGCGCACTGGTGGTGGTCGCGTCGTGCGGGGCCTGGTCGTGCTGCATCCACGTGACCGTGTCGCCGACGTGGACGGTCAGCGTGGCCGGGGAGAACGCGTAGTTCGCCATCATGACCTGCTGCGTCGCGGCCTGGGCCGGTGCGGCGACGAGAACGCCGTGGAGCAGGACGATCAGCCCGACCGCGGCCAGCGAAACGGCGCGCCTCATCGGACGAACTCGGCAGCGATCTCGAGGTGGATCCGGCGGGCCGCGAGCAGCCGCGGGATGGGGCCGAGGCCGCGGCGTTTCCGGCGTGGAGCAGGGAGGATTCCCTGGGCCCACAGCACTATTCGTTCGTCGTCGACGTGGCGCAGGTCGCCGCGCAGACGCAGTTCCCGGGCCGTCCCGGCGATGTCGGCCTTTCCGGTGATGTCGATGACGCGGTCGGCGTCGAGGTGGACGTCGTCGCTGGTGAAGGTGATGTCGGGATGGTCACCGGCATGCAGGCCTCGGGGACCGGTCAGTGTTCGGCGCAGCAGCTTGATGCTGGGCCGTAGCGATGGTGCGTCAAGGACGAAGGTGAGGCGCCGGTCCTCATGGTCGTCGAGCAGATCGAACCGGCCGCTGGAAGCGGTCAAGCGGCCTCGAAGCACAGGGATGCCCAGCAGGCGGATCGACGGTTCGACGACGCAGCGGTCGCGTCGCAAGGTGTAGGTCGCGGCGAGGAGCAACGCGGTGTCGGCCGGTGCCTCGGGTTCTCCGACGGCGGGCAGGACTTCGGTGTCGGGCATGGGAGGTCTCCGTGCGGGTGGGATGGTGGCCCGGCCGAAACCTTCGGCCGGGCCACCGCATGACGAGCGGGTCAGCAGCTGGCTTGGTTCAGCAGCGGGGTGAGCACGGTCTCGAGCCACACCGTGTGCGTCTTGATGTACTGGTCGAGGTTGAGCAGGTCGGTCACCTGCTGCCCCAGCGACGTTTCGAGGTGGGCGCTCTTGATGTGCGCGATGATCGGCGCGAGCGTGTCGGTGACGACCTTGTCCGCCGACCCGTCGAACGCCGGGGCGAGCACGGTTTCCAGCCACACGGTGTGGGTTTTGACGTACTGGTCGAGGTTCAGGATGTCCTGCACCTGCTGACCCGGCGAGGTCTCCAGGTGCGCGCTCTTGATGTGGTCGATGATCGGCTGCAGGACCGCCTTCGGCACGCACGAGCCGCCGCCGGCCGGGGTGGAGGGCATCGGCATCGAGTGGGTCGGGTCCGACGTCGGCGCGGACGTCGGCGCCGAGGTCGGCGGGGCGCTGGTCGGCGCCGAGCCCGTGACGGTGATGGTGGCCTTCATGTCCGGGTGGATGGCGCAGTAGTAGGAGTAGGTCCCGGCCTGGGTGAAGGTGTGGCTGAAGGTCTGCCCGGTCTGCAGCGTCGGGGAGGTGAACTTCTCCGGCCCGTCGGTGACGACGATGTTGTGCGGCGCGGTGTCGTGGTTGGTCCAGGTCACCGTGTCGCCGACCGAGATGGTCAGGCTCGCCGGGCTGAACTTGTAGTCCATCGCCTCGACCGACTTCGTCGACGGTGCCGCCGCGGCTGCGGCGCCTCCGGCCTGTTCCTGGGCCAATCCCTGGTAGAGCGGGACGGCCAGGGGGCCTTGCTCGGCGAGCGCGGCGAGGTCGACGTTCGTGGCCGGTGCCGGGGCGGCCTGTTCACTCTGTCCGCCGCGGAGGGTGGCGAGGCTGAACAGGGCGGCCGCCAGGGCGAGGATCGCCACGGCGACCGGCCAGTTCCGTCGTCGCCGCACCGCCTCCGGCTGCTCGGGGGTGGTTAGGGGGTTGTCCATTGAGGACTCCTTTCGCAGGGTGCTGCGTGATCAGCGGCCGGGGCTGGCCGTGACGAGGAAGCTCGCCGCGAGGAGGACCACGATGACGAGGGTGGTCTCGGCGGCGACGGAGTAGACGAACGGGCGGACGGTGCCGGCGTCCCCGCGCAGGACGACGGCGAAGTCGAGACGGCGGCCGACCCAGCTGCGGCTGGCCTGCGCGGCGAGGAGTACGACGGCGAGCACGCCGAGCTTGACCAGCAGGGTCTGGCCGTAGGCGGTGCTGAAGACCCGGCCGATGCTGCCGATGGTCTGCCAGGCGAGCACCACACCCGCGGCGACCACTACGGCGACCGACGTCATGGCGAGTTTCGAGTACCGGGGGATCACCGCGGCGAGCTCGTCGGGATCGCGACGGGCCAGGACGCCGAAGAGCAGCACGGCCAGGCCGCCGATCCAGGCGGAAGCTCCGGCGAGGTGGGCGAGGTCCGCGAGCTGGGTCAACCACGGCGAGGTGCTCTCCACCGCGTGGCCGGTCAGGCCGGTCGTGCGCAGCAGTCCGAGCAGGACCGCGCCGGTGCCGACGCGCCAGGGCAACGCCGTCGCGGCGGCGCGCCCGCGTTGCAGCAGCCAGGCCAGCACCACTCCGCCGAGCAGCCACAGCAGGGCCCGGGCGAACCAGATGCGGCCGAACTGGCTGTCCAGGGCCTGACCGAGCAGATCCCAGGCGAGGAAGTCACCGGCCGGGCGTTGCGCGGCCCACGCCGCCTGCAAGCCGAGCCCGGCGAGCGTGCCGAGCAGTCCGAGGAGCCAGCCGGTCACCAGGACCGCGCGGGTGCCGCGGTGGCCGGCTCCGGCGGGCCAGAGCACGGCCAGGAACAGCAGGCCGCCGGCGAAGAGGGTCAGGCCGGTGTAGTCGACAGTGCGCGCGAAGACGTACCACGCCTTGACGGAGTCCACCGCTCACCGTCCATTCGCGACGGTGGCGGGCGGGATCCCGACGGTGCCGGCGGGGACCATCGCGGCCTCGAGGCCACCTTCGGGGGTGCGGCAGTAGCCGAGGACGAGTGCGCCGAGGCCGTCCGGGCCGGTGACGCCGAGGCCGGTGGTCACGGCGCCCAGGAGCGGCAGCCCGCCGACGGTGTCGAGGACCTGTTGTGCGGCACCGGGTTCGCACACGGGTACGTCGGTCCCCGGAGGAGGGAGCGGCGGGGTCGTATCCGGTGGAGTGGCCGGTGCGGTGGGCCCGGGGTCGAGAGGTGGCGCCACGACGACGTCGCCGGGCATCGACGGCATCGTCGTGGCCGGCTGGTCGCCGACCGGGATGGCGGGCAGCGGGGACACCGGGACGTCCGACGGCGGCAGCGCGGACGGAAGTGGTTGCGTGCCGGGGGCTTCCGAGGTGGCGGGGTGTCCGCCGTCCGCGACCACGGGTGGGGTGGCCGCGTCGGCGGTGCCACCGGGGCGCAGGCCGATGCCGGACGCGTAGCCGACGACGATCACGACCGCGCCGGCCAGGCTCGCGGCGATGACGTGGTCACGGCGCAGTGCGGGTCCTCGCACGGTTTCGTCCTCCAAAGAACGGGAATCCGCCCGCCGGAAAGGGATATGCCGGAATGCGGGAGGGGATGGGGAAGGAACGGGATGTGGGGAGCAGAAAACCAGCTGTCACGTTTCCGGGCGTGATCCCCACATGAAGGCCAGGTAAAGTCCGTCGGCCTCCGGTCGGCGCGGCGCGGTGAGTCGCTCCGCCGAACACCGGTTCCACTGGGCCGTTCGGGTGGCCATGGCGGCAAACCAGTGGAGTAGCTGCCCGATTTGTCGGTTTTTCGGACGATGATCACCAAGTGCGGTGAGAATTGCTTAACGCAGCCGTTTCACAGCTACTCGCCGGCGTGCACTCTGCGCTCGCTACGGTTCGCGAATCGCTCGAATTCCCGAGAACGCGAGGAAATCATGGCTTCCCGCTTGTCTTTTCCCGTCCGGATCGCCGCCGTGCTGGCGGCCGCCGGCTGTGCACTCCTGCTCGGCGCGCCCGTCGCGGATGCGCACAGCGTCCTGCTGTCCAGCTCGCCGGCCGAGGACGCGGCGATCACCACATCCCCGGCCGAGGCCGTACTCGTCTTCAACGAACCGGTGGAGAACTCGTTCACCGAACTTGCGGTCCTCGGGCCGGATGGCGGCTCGCACTGGGAGGCCGGGCCGGCGTCCGTTGTGGACGCCCGGGTTTCCGCGCCGCTGCGCCCACTCGGCCCGGCCGGGGCTTACACGATCCGGTACCGCGTCACTTCGGCCGACGGCCATCCGGTCTCGGGTTCCGTCCCGTTCCGGCTCACGGTCGCGGGACCAGGAGCCGCGGTCCCGGCGGCCGCGATGACGGCGAGCCCGGGCGGCGACAGTCCGATGCCGCTCTGGCCGTGGATTTCCGGTGGCGCAGTCCTGCTCGGCACCGGCTTCGCCGTCGCCCGGCGCTTGGCCCATCCGGCCGGCCGGTCGACGAGTTCGAATCGCTGAAGGTCATCGGAGCGGCACGATCGATGGGGTTCAGCAGCCCCGGCCCACGTTTAGCAATTCGCCAGTGCCCGCCCGGGCACAGCCGGGCAGCGAGCGCAGTAGCCGCCCGCCTCACGCTGCCGTCGGCGGCATCACGATGCGGAAGAGCTGCCCGATCCGGTCGAGGTCGACATCCGCCGCCAGGCGGGTCTCCTCCGGCAGCTCGTCCACGGAAGGTTCGATCCCGAACAGCAGACGGGGAAGCGTCGGGTGGATGACGAGGCCGATCAGCTCCTCCGCCACCACCTCGGCCTCGTCGGCCGCGAGCCCGGACGTGGTCACCAAGTGTGCCGCGAGGCTGCCGACCGTGGTCCCGAAGAGGACGTCGTAGAGGCTCGCCGCCAGATCCGGCAGCCGGTCGGCTTCGGCGATGCCGAGGCGGAGCATCCTCGTCACCGAGGACCACCTCAACAGCTGGACGAAGCGCCCGCAGTACCGCACGACCGCTTCCGCCGGTTGCGCCGAGTACTCGGCAGGGGTGCGCATCCGGGCACCGAACAGGGCACGGATGCGCTCGACGACCGCGAGGAACAGCGCGTCCTTGGTCGGGAAGTGCGCGTACAGGGAACGCTTCGACGTTTCCGCGCGCGCCGCGATGGCATCCATGGAGGTCCGTTCGAAGCCGTCCTCCAGGAACGCGAGCTTCGCCGCGTCAAGGATGTGCTCGCGCAACTCTTGCCCGCGCCGGGCCATGGCACCCACCTCAAAGTATACGGTACGGTAGAGTCTACTTCTGCTATCCGTGCTGATGGGAGTCATCATCCATGATTGTGATTACCGCCCCGACCGGGCAGATCGGCAGCAAGCTGGTCGCCGGGCTGCTCCCGAGGGGTGAGCCCGTCCGCCTCATCGTCCGGGACCCGGGCAAGCTGCCCGCCGACGTCCGGGAACGAGCCGAGATCGTCGTCGGGTCGCACCGCGATCCCGACGTTCTGGACCGCGCCCTCGTCGACGCCGACGCGCTGTTCTGGCTCATGCCGGCCGCCGCGACCGCGAGCAGTCCCTACGAGGCGTACGTGACCGCCTCGATCCCGGGCGCCGACGCCGTCGTACGCCACGCGGTACCGCGCGTCGTGATCGTCTCCGCGCTCGGGCGCGGATCGCAGATCTACGCCGGCCACGTCTCCGCGTCGCACGCGATGGAGGACCTCTTCCGCAGCACCGGCGCGCACGTGCGCGCCCTGGCGCTGCCCACCTTCATGGACAACATCCTCCGACAAGTGGCCACGATCAAGAACGGAACGATCTCCGGCACTCTTCCAGGCGATTTCACGATGCCGTGGATCGCGACGAAGGACATCGCGGCGCTCGCCGCCGAGTACCTTCTCGACCACACCTGGACCGGGCAGGACCCGGTCGAGTCCCTTGGCGGTGAAGACCTTTCGTACCAGGACATCGCCGAAATCCTCACCGACGTTCTCGGCACGCCCATCCGATATCGGCTCGGGGACCGCGCGGCCCTGAAACAGTTCCTCGTCGGCCGCGGCTTCTCCGAGGCGATCGCCCGGTCCATGATGGACATGGACCTCGCCGGCGAACGCGGCATCACCAACGCCACAGCGCGCACCGCCGAGAACACCACACCCACCACCTTCCGCGAATTCGCCGAAGAAACCATCAAACCGGCCGTCATCGGATAAGCCGCGCCGTCACTTCACCAGGGTGAGATCCATGACACTGATCTGTATCGAAGAGCATGCGATCGACCAGTCGATCGCCGAAGCGGCCAGCCCGGTTCTCGCCCGTGAAGCGCCCTATATGCGCATGCAGAGCTCCAGTTCTTCCCCCGTGCGGCCAGGTCCTGGCCGGCGGCCCGCCGTCGACATCCAGGAAGCGATCCGTCTCGGGGCCGACCTCGGGCAGGACCGGATCCGGCGGATGGACGAGCACGGCATCGACCTGCAGGTCGTCTCCTGGACCAGTCCGATCCAGCTGGTCCCCGACGACCAGGCGCTCGCCCTGTGCCGGTCGGTCAACGACCGGCTCGCCGAGGCGGTCGCCGCCCACCCCGATCGGCTTCAAGGGCTGGCGGCGTTGCCGTGGCAACAGCCGGCCGCCGCCGTGGACGAGCTCGACCGCGCCGTGACCGGCCTCGGTCTGCGCGGGGTCCTGATCCTGGGGCGCCCCGGCGCCGGGTTCCTCGACGATCCCGCCTACCAGCCCGTGCTCGACCGGATCGCCGCGCTGCGGGTGCCGCTCTACGTGCACCCCTTCCACCCGATCCCGCAGGTCCAGCAGGCCTACTACGCGGGGTTCAACGACAAGGTGAGCGCGGAACTCTCGCTGGGCGCGTGGGGCTGGCACCACGAGGCGGGGATCCACGTCCTGCGGCTCATCCTCGCCGGAGTCTTCGAACGCCTCCCCGGCCTGCAGGTCATCAGCGGCCACTGGGGCGAGATGGTTCCCTTTTACCTGAGTCGCTTGGACGACGTCCTCTCGCCGGGCGACACCGGGCTGTCGCGGACGATCACCGAGGTCTACCGCTCGAACGTCTGGGTCACCCCGAGCGGGATGTTCCACCGCCCCCAGTTCGACTTCGTCCGTGCCGTGGTGGGGCTCGACCGGGTGATCTGGTCGGTCGACTACCCGTTCCTGCACCTCGACGGGACGCGGGAGTTCCTCGCCGAACTCGACCTGACGTCCGAAGAGCGGGAGAAGATCACCCACCGGAACGCGGAGCGTCTCTTCCGGCTGAACGGCGGGTAGTCGACGGACGCGACGGTGTGCCGGCACAAAAATGCCGACACACCGACGCTCGCCGGCCGGCTCATTCCGAGCGCAGCGTGTCCAATCGCGTCACTTGCCGCAGCAACGGCATCGTCAGCCCGGTCACCAGCAGGACCGCCGCCACCGTGGCGGCCGCCAGTGCGAGCAGCACCGGGACGTCGATGATCATCGGCCGGTCCGCCAGCCGCAGGATCGGCGCGGTCAGCCCCAGCCCCGCCGCGACCGCCAGCACCACGCCGACCACCACCGGGATCCCGGTCTGCCACAGCGCTCCGCGGGCCAGCACCCCGATCGGCACGCCGGCCGCCGAAAGCGCCGCGAGCGGTCGCCGCCGTTCGCTGATCTGCTCGATCGACAGCATCAGCAGGCTCATCGCGGCCACCGCGAGGACGAACAGCGACGCGGTGATCAGCACCGAGCGGAAGCTCTCCATCATCTGCTTGTCGCGGGCACGGTAATCGTCGAGGTAGTCGCTGGTGCTGACCGTGGCGTTCCACGCGAGCGGGTTGACCGCCCTCGCGACGTTGTCGGTCAGCGCCTGCGGGTCGCCGGTGCCCGACACGTAGACCTCGACCGTCGAGTCCGGGAGTGCGAGCCCGCCGAGCGCGCCGGGCGTGACCAGCAGGCTGTGGTCCGCCGCGCTCGCCGTGTCGCCGGACCGCACGACCCGGACGGTGCCCGGGACCGTCCACTCCGGACCCTCCACTTCCCCGCCGCGGGAATAGCCCTGCAGCTGCCGTTTGCCGGACGGCGCCGCTTCACCCTCGGCCTGCACCAGGTAGAACACGTCGCCGTCGGAGCAGTCGCCGATGTTCGCCTGCGTCTTGAGCGCCACGCAATCGCCGACCACGCCGTAGTCCGCCCCCTCCCCGGACCGGAACGACATGGCCCTGGCCGGGTGCGCGGCGGTCACCCCGGGCACGGCCGACACCAGCTTGCCGACCTCGGCCTCGTGCGCGGCGGTGGTCTGCACCCGCACCGGGGCGGCGGCCACGCCGGCCGGCGAGACCCGCTGGTCGGCACCGCTGCTGATCGAGGTGATCACGCCCTGGATCAGGATCGTGCCGGCGAGCACGACGACCAGGCCGGACACCACGCGGCTGGCGGTGCCGCTGTCCAGCTGCAGCCGCCGGATCGCGAGCTGCCACGACGGCGAACCGCCGTGCAGCCGCTCCACGAGCTGCTCGACCAGCCACGGAAGCAAGGCCGCGACGCCCACCAACAGGAACACGCTGCCCGCCGCGAGCGCCACCGCGGCGGCGGTGTCGCCTTCGCCGCGGCCGAGAGCCAAGGTGGCGCCCAGGAGCAGCACGCCGATCGTGGTGAGCGCCCAGCGCCACCACATCCGCCGGCGCACGGGCTTGCCCTGGCGGACCACGCCGAGCGGTTCCACGATCGTGCGGCGCAGCCCGAACAGCGCCGAGCCGACCGCGAGCCCGGGTACCAGCAGCACGATCACCACGACGAGCGGCCAGGACGGGACCAGGTCCTCGGGGAAGATCCGCAGGCCGAACGGCAGGATGTCGGCGACGAACGTGCGCAGCAGGAAGAAGAACCCGATCCCGGCCGCGAGCCCGATCCCGGCCCCGACCAGTGATTCGGCCGCCGCGACCCGTTTGACCTGTCGCGAGTCCAGGCCGATCAGCCGCAGCGCGGCGAGCCGGCGTTCCCGTTGTGCCGCGCCCATCCGCGACGCGGTCGTCACGAAGATCAGCAACGGCAGCAGCAGCACCGCGGCGATCGGCAGGATGACGCCCAGCACGATCGCCGACAGCCCGAGCCCGGTGTAGGGCTTTCCGAACGCGTAGACCGTGGTGCCCTCGTCGCCCGCAGCCTCGATCTGCGCGGCCGGCACCCCGTAGTACGCCGTCAGATCGCCCGCATCGGAGACGCCTTCCCGTGCGATCCGGCCGGCCACGTGCCCCGGCAGCTGCGCTCTCAGCGAGTCGCCGCCCGGTCCGGTCAGCTTCGCGGCGAGTTCCGGCGACACGGCGAGCTCGCCCGGCGCGGGCAGCCGGCTCAGCCCCGGCGGCACCGGCGAGTTCGCCCCGGTCGCCGCGATCGCGGTGACCTTCACGAAGTCGTCGCCGACCGACGGGTACCAGTTGTAGGCCAGCGACGGGCTGACACCCGCGCGCGGCTCGATGACCTGTGCGATCGCCGCCTTGCGCTCCGCCTGGGCGCCGATCAGGTGGTGGAACGCCGCGGCGGGCAGCAGCACGGCCACCGCGAGCGCGATCCCGAACGCGGTCATCGCGAGGCGCAGCAGCGCCGCGCCGGACATCCGGCCGCCCCCGACGGCCAGCCGGAGTCCCAGCGCCAGATCCCGCATCATGCGACCAGCTCCCGGTCGACCGTGTGCCCGTCGACCACCATGATCTCCCGGTCGGAATAGGCCGCGACCCGCGGCTCGTGGGTCACCAGCACCACCGCGGCGTGTGTTTCCCGTGCCGCCTGGGTGAGCATCTGCATGACCTTCTCGCCGTTGAGCGAGTCGAGCGCGCCGGTGGGCTCGTCCGCGAAGATCACCTTCGGCCCCGTCACCAGCGCCCGCGCCACCGCGACCCGCTGCGCCTGGCCGCCGGACACGTCGCCGGGACGGCGCTTCGCCAGCCCGTCGACCTCCAGCCGGGCCAGCCAGTCGGCCGCCTTGGCCTCGGCCTGCTTCCGCTTGTTCCCGATCAGCCGCAGCGGAAGCGCGACGTTCTCGAGGCAGGACAACTCGGGTACGAGCTGTCCGAACTGGAACACGAACCCGAAGTCGGTGCGCCGCAACGCACTCCGTCCCTTGTCGTCCATCCCGACGAGGTCGGCGCCGCCGTAGCCGATGGTGCCCGAGTCCGGCCGGAGAATGCCGGCGAGACAGTGCAGCAGCGTCGATTTGCCCGAACCGGACGAGCCCATGATCGCGAGCACTTCTCCCGCCGAGACGGACAGCGCCGCCCCGTCGAGCGCCCGCGTTCGACCGAACGACTTGGACAGTCCCTTGCCGACGAGCAACGGAGTTCCCGGCCTGGTCATCAGCGCACCGCTTTCTCGAGTTCGCCGAGGCGCGCGGCGGTGAGCTCCAGCCACCGCAGGTCCGCCTCGAGGTGGAAGAGCGCGTGATCGCAGATCAGCTGATCGGCGAGGTCGCCCCCGTTCTTGCGTTTGGTGAGTGAACGCATCACGTTCAGGTGCTCGCCGCGTTGGACGTCGAGCACGTCGGAGGCGCTGCGCCCGGACAGCAGCGCGAGCACCACCTTCGTGTAGAGCGTGTTCTGCAGGTACGGCTGCGGGTTCTCCGGAGTGCGCAGCCACGTCTCGACGTCGGTGACCCCCGCGTCGGTGATCGTGTAGCGCTTCCGCTCCGGCCCCTCGCCGCTTTCGACGCCCGCCACCTCGACCATGCCGTTGCGCAGCAGTCGTGACAACGTCGAATAGACCTGGCCGTAAGCAAGCGGCCGGTCCTGCCCGAACTGCTCGTCGTAGGCCCGTTTCAGGTCGTAGCCATGCCGCGGACCGGATTCGAGCAACGCGAGCAAAGTATGCGAAACCGACATTCTCCTGTCCCCTCCTCGACCCCGGAATCCGGGAGTGACGATCACTATACCGGAGATGTATACCCCGCGTGTATACACCCATGAAGTAGTCCAGAGTGATGTCAGCTGATGACATCGGCGTGGTACGGTGATGTCATCAGCTGACATCACGGCACATACCACCTCGCCGTGTGCGGCTGCCGAGAATTCGGCTCTTTCACCCGAGGGAGAATGACATGGCGAATCTCAACCTCAAGAAGTTCCCGTTCGGCAAGGTGCTCATTTCCTTGTCCGCGGCGGGGACCTTGGTCGGCTCGTACGTCGCCGACTGGAACGAGACACACATTCACAACCCGACGTGGCCACCCCACGCCAAGTTCCACAACGCCCAAACCATGAGCATGGGCGCCGCACTGTCCCTGGCGGCCCTGCACCACTTGTGGAAACCAGGCCGGTCGCGTGAGTCGCTGGACAGCGCGGCGATCATCGCAAGCCTGTACGGGCTCACCCAGCTCTCCGCCGTTTTCTATCCGGGAACCGCCAGCGTCGACCCGCCCCGCGAAGACACCTGGCCGCAGCTCAAGTACACCCTGCCCAGCCTCGGACTGGTCCTGCTCGGCTACTTGACCGAGCGCTACGCGACGACGGGGTGATCGAGGCAACCGTCGTCGACCATCCCCACCACGACGGTGCTCCCCGGCCGGAGATTGAGAACCGGCCGCGCGGGGCAGAAGAGAACGCGTGGAAAGCATCCCCGATACCGAGAGCCCGGCTACTCCCCGGGCAGCAGAGGCGCTGGTGTCCGCGACCTTCGCGGCGGCGGGCGCCGGCGTGTACGCCGTGGACGCCGACGGTGTGGTGATCGCCTGCAACCCGTGGGCGGAACGGCTGCTGGGCTACGCACCGGGCACGCTGCTGGGCGTCAACGCCCACGAGGTGCTCAACCCCCACACCGGTGACGGCTCCGGCTTCCCCGGACAGGGACCCGTACTGCGCGACGTCGCGCTCGGCAAGCGAGTCAGCGGCGACCGCGCGGTGCTGATGCGCCGGGACGGCTCCCCGCTCGCCACCTGGTGGTCGGCCGCGCCATTGCCGCCCGAAGCCGGGCACGGCACCGGCGCAGTGGTCGTCTTCCACGACATCTCCGCGCAGCGCGAACGTGACGGCCGCCGCGCCGACCGCTACGCGCACAGCGAGACCATGCGAGAGCAGGCCGAGTACGACCTGGCGGAGATCAGCTGGCTGAACGAGGTGACGTTGGCCATGGTCAGCACCCTCGACGCCGGGCAGGCACTCGAACGCCTGGTGCGGCTGCTCGTGCCGCGCCTCGCCGACGCCGCCGCGATCGACCTGGCCGAAGGCCGGGAACTGCACCGCATCGCCTGGGCCCACGATGTCGGTGACGCGGTGCCTCGAAGAACGACGGATCCCGGCGGGCCTTCCGCTCACGAAGCCGCCGTGAAACGTGTCCTGCGCGGTGCCGGGATCCAGCACCTCTCCACGCCCTCGGCCGTCGCCGACGCACCACAAGAGCTGCTGGGTGTGGTGGAGGCGGTCGACGCGCTCATCGTGCCCGTGCGGCTGCGGGCGACCACGTTCGGGGCGCTGACCCTCACCCGCGCCGCGGCCGGTCCGCCGTTCACCGAGGCCGACGAGGTCCTGGCCGAAGAAGTCGCCCGCCGCACCGCCCTCGGGCTGGAAAACTCCCGGCTGCACGCCGCCCAAGCCGATATCGCCGCGACCCTCCAGCGCGCCCTGCTCACCGAACTCCCCACGGTGCCCGGTCTGGAACTGGCCGCCCACTACCGGCCCGCCGCCAGCGTCGCCGAAGTCGGCGGCGATTGGTACGACGCCTTTCCGCTGGGCGACGACATCGCCCTGGTCATCGGCGATGTCGTCGGCCACGACATCCAAGCCGCGTCCCGCATGAGCGAGCTGCGCAACATGCTGCGCGCCCTCGCCGTGGACCGTCCCGGCGAAGAGCCCGGGCGAATCCTGCAACGACTGGACATCGCCCAGTCCCGCCTCGGCTTCACCGACCTGGCCACCGTCATCTTCGCCCGCCTCCACCCCACACCCGGCGGGTCCTGGGAACTGACGTGGTCCGTCGCCGGCCACCCGCCGCCCCTGCTCCTCACCACCGGCACCACCGCCACCTACCTCGCCGGTGCGCACGCCGTCCTCCTCGGCGCCCACCCCGACCGGCCCCGCCCCACCGCCCGCCAGACGGTGCCGGCCGGCTCGACCCTCGTGCTCTACACCGACGGCCTGATCGAATCCCCCACCCAGGACATCGACACCGGCATGACCCGGCTGCGCCGATACACGGCCGGCCACCAGAACCTGCCGCTGTCCCGGTTGTGCGCCCAGCTGGCACGCGACCTCGGCAGCACCCGAGACGACGTGGCCCTCATCGCCGCCCGGACCCCCTCGCACCCCGACGCGTAAGGCGCGTCGCGGGCGAATGCGGAATCGATCCCCGCCGGGCAGCCGGTCTGCCTACGGCGCTACTGGTCGAGTGAACGCAGGGACCGGATCAGTTCCGAGCGGGTGACGAGTGGCAGGTCACTGAAGACGCCCAGCTCGCCCGCGGCGGACTCGAAGGTGATCTCGGTGATCGTCTGCTCGGGCTCCGCTCTCGGGTCCGCGATCGCCGACGTTCCCGGGTCAGTGGTCAGCGCCACCCGCCCTTCCGGGCCGAAAGACCGGAACAGCTGACGCCGCAACGCTTTGTGGCCGCTCGGTGCCCACTGCCAGCCTCGCCGGGCAAGACCGAACAGCCTGGCGGCCTCGACCGTCCGCTGCCAGTAGACAGACGGGTCCTCGCCGGCGAACACCTCGCGCCCGGCCTGAACGAACGGCTGCGCACCGCGCTGGGCAAGCCAGGCGGCCCACGGCGTGAAGTCGTCGACCGCCGGGTGGGCGAGCCGGACCCACGTGCCGTCGCCGATCAGCCCGCCATCCGGGTCGACCGGATCGCCGAGGGCGTCGACGGCGGCGGTCCGATCGTCGAGTGCCCACACCAACTCGCGCGCGAACCGGCCCAGCAGCGGATGCGCCACGATCCGGGACCGGAAGTCGCCGCCGGACCATCGGCGCTGCACGACCATCGCTTCCTCCAGGCGCGCGACCTGGTCGGCGATCACCGGCTTCGCCTTGCGGCGCGAGCTGTTCCACGCTGATACCGCCGTCTTTTCCTCGTCGTTCGCCGCCTTGGGCAACGCGCTGAGCCTGGCTCCGGACGGATCCCGCAGCACGAGTTCCCGGGTGTCGCCGAGGTCGATGGAATACGACACGTTCCGGTACTCGACCTGATCACCGTCCAGCCCGAGATCCGGCGCCAGCAGGTCGTCGAGCTGTTCGGGCAGCAGCCCGTAGTCCGCGGCGACGCGGTCGAGCGCGGCGACGGCGTGGCTGCGCAGGGGCCCGGACTTGGCGTTGCGCGCCAGTGCCGACAGGTGGCCGAGAGCTCGGTCGGTGCCCATCACGGCCAGCACGTCGGCGCCGCGCTTCGCCCGTGGCGCCGCGCCTTCCGACGGCCACGCCCGGATACGCGGGACCAACCGGCCTGCGACGGTGTCGTCACCGAAGTAGCCGAGGGCGTTCATCGCCCATACGTCCTTCGACGGCCTGTCCTCGGCCTCCCAGAGCCGGTACAGCGACCAGACGAACGCCGAGAGGCTGGCCGGGTCACATTGTCCCGCGATCACCCGCAGGCCCTCGTAGGGCGCGTCGAGCTGGGACATCGCGATCATGCGCAGGAGCGCGGCGGTCGGCTCGGCCGGCAACGCGTACTCGCCACCGGCCAGCAGAACCTGCGGTAGGTGACCGGGGTCCGCCCACTTCGGCACGGCCGGGATCTTCGCGGGCACGAAGTCGAGCGGGTCGCGGCTGAGCAACGTCTCCACGGCCTCGACGCAGCCGAGGTCTTTCGCCGCGGCCCGCACATCGTCCGCGTCGAGGCGGCTGAGGGCCAGCGCGGCGGTAGTCGCCTCCGCGCGCGCCGCGCCGAGAGCGGCCGGGATGAGCAGTGCGGCGGCGCCGGCGCCGTGGCGGGTGAACCATTCTTGCGCGACCGGGCGGAACTGGCGTGACCGGGTCAGCCAGCCCGCCATCAACTCGGCGACCTCAACGGCGAGACAAGGCATCAGCAACGGGGCACCGACAACCGGCTTCTTGCGGGCCAGCCGCAAGAACGGTGCCAGCGCGTCAAGTTCGTACTTGGCGACCACCACTTGCGGCTTCTCGAGGTAGAACGAGGCCGATTCCGCTTGCCATCGAGCGAGCAGCGGACGGGCGATGCCGCCCGGCGCTCTGATGTAGAACTCCGGCGGAGCGACGCCTTTCTCGGCGAGCGGGAGGTGCACGCGCATTTCCTCGGACCGGAACGCTCGCCAGTCGTACGCCCAGCGTTCCTGTTCACCGTCCTGCCAGACGATTCGAGGCTCGGGTGCGACCGGGGCGACCGTGACCCGGGCCGGCGGTTCACGATCCCACGGCGGCGACGCGAGCAGCTTCGGGACGGCCTCGGGCGGCGCCTCCGGCCGACGGGTGAACAGCCTGGCCTCAGGGACTTCCGGGTGCCTGCGCACCTGACGTAGCAACAACACGTCGATGAAGTCACCGTCCCGATGCGAGCCGAGCAGCCGCGCCGCGCGTCGAGGGAACCTGTCGGCCGCGGCGCGCACCCCACCCGGCACGGCCGGGAAATCCATGCGGTGCAGCAGTCCGCCGAACGCCGCGTCCGTCGGGATGCGCGTCAGCACCTCGAGGACGTCGCGCCGGACGTCCGGCTCCCAGCGTGACCGGTCCAGCCGGCGGATCAGCAGTGGCACGACGTCCTCGCCGGCCGCGTCGAAGGCCGTGACGAACTGTTCCAGCGAGGTCACGTGCCATCGGGACAGCTGCTCGACCGTCGCCATGCTGTAGAAGAGCAGTTCCGGCGATCCCCAGTAGTCGCCGGGGAGATCGTCGAGGTCCGCGGCCGCCCACTCGGGCCGGGCGGGGACGAGGTAGGACGTGACGATGCGCCGGCGCAGCAGTCCGCCGCGAAGCGCGGCCAACCGGGCGACCGCGTCGTCGTACACGTCCTGCTGCGCGACGGCCAGCAGTGACCGCAGCTGCCTGGCGGCGTCTGTCCACACGGGGTGCACGGCGTCCGTCGCGTCGCTGTGGCGCAGCAGCGGCGTGATGTCGCTCGCGCTGACACGATCGACGGTGTAGTAGCCGCAGCTCGCCACGAACGCGGCAGCGGCATGGGCCAGCCCGCGGACGGCGACGAGATCGTCGATCGGCGCCATCGAGAAGCTGTGTGCGATGGCGCCGCGGGTCGGGCTCGGTGCGAGCGCGAGCCGAACGCCATCCGCCTCGACGCTCGGCTCCGCTGAGAGCGCCAATGCGCGAAGCGCGGGATCGGTCTCCGCATGGTGAAGAACTCCCTCCCGCTTGCCGTCCAGGTCCACGCCACGAGCGGCATGCCGTGCGGTGAGCTCCGCGAGGCTTTCGTGCTTGACGTCGAGTGGCTCGAGCGCGGCCATCCCGCCACGGCGGGGATGCACGGCATGACGCCACGTATCGGGGATGTCGATCTGGTGCTCACCAGGCATGACGCCATCATCCACGAGCGGTCCGGATCGCCGGCCATCGCGCGATCTTCTCCGCACTCGAAGCCCGCCGGCCCGAACTGGCCCGCTCCTGGACGACCGTCCACGTCGCCGGGTCAGGGGCGGACGCGAATGACGGTCTTGCCCTTGCGCCGCTCGGTCGGGTTGAGCGCGGCGACGGCGTCGTCGAGGGTCGTGACGGTTCCGATGTGCGTGCGCAGGCGCCCGTCCCGCACCCGGTCGACGATCTCCACCAGCTGGCCCGGAACGGACTCGACGACGAAGTCGATCGCGCGGCCGTCGACAGGGCGAGCCTCGACAGGCCCGACCACCGACACCAGCGTCCCGCCCGGCCGGATGATGCTCGCCGAGCGCCGCTGGACGTCCCCGCCGATCACATCGAAGACCAGGTCGACCCCGCCGATGTCGGCGAGATCGTCGTGGTCGAGGTCCAGGAACTCGTTCGCGCCGAAATCGAGCGCCGCCTGGCGGTCCGCCTCCCGCCCGGTACCGATGACGTAGGCGCCGAACTCCCGGGCCAGCTGCGTCACCACGGACCCGACCGCGCCGGCGGCGCCGTGCGCGAGAACGCTCTGCCCCGCCCGCAGACGACCGTGCTGAACCAAGCCCTGCCACGCGGTGAGGCCGGAGATCGGCAGGCTCGCACCGACGGTGAAGTCGACGTTCCCCGGCAGCGGCGCGAGGTTGCGCGCCTCGACCGCCGCGTACTCGGCCAGGGTGCCGTCGCGGTGCCAGTCCGTGATCCCGAACACCCGCTGGCCCAGCGAGAGTCCCGTCGTGCCGTAGCCGAAGGAGGAAACCACTCCGGCGAACTCGTGGCCGATGATCGCCGGGACTCGATCGTGACCGGAGCGATCGACCCAGGTCGAGGGCCACTCCCACTCGGCGGGGACGAAGCCCGACGCATGGACTTCGACGACGACGTCGTTGATCGCCGGGGTCGGCTCGGGCCGCTCCGCGAGGGTGATCCCGGCTGCTTCCGCGGCCTGGTCCGTCGCGACGATTGCCTTCATCAGTGCCTCCGCATGTCTGGTGGCTCAGATCACTTTTGGGCTTGCTAGCCCAGTAGCGTCAGTCAACACCAACCCGGATTGGGTTGTCAAGCCCAATCCGGGTTATGGTGTGAGGCATGGAAGCCACCACGGACGCCCGGGCGCCGCAGAAGCTCACCGGCAAGGGACAGGCAACGCGGGCCCGCATCCTCGAGCACGCGGCGGAGCTCATCTACACCAAGGGCGTCCACGCGACGAACAACGAACAGCTCCGTCGCGCCGCGGGCATCAGCGGGTCACAGCTCAACCACTACTTCCCGACCAAGGAAAGCCTCGTCCTCGCGGTCATCGAGTGGCAGGCCGAGCGCGTCCTCACCTTCCACCGCAGTGAGCGCTTCACCCACTTCGACAGCCTCGACTCACTACGGGACTGGGCGAGTTTCTACATCGCCTACGAGCGCTCCTGCCAGGAAGGCTGCAGCATCGGCTCGCTCGCCAGCGAAATCATCAAGTCCGACCTCGACGTCCGCACGGAACTCGCGGACGCGTTCGAGCAGTGGCGGGACATCTTCCGAGACGGACTCGAACGGATGCAGCGGCTCGGCCGCATCAGCGCGGAGGCGGACCCCACCCGTCTGGCCTATCTGCTGCTCTCCGCTTTCCAAGGCGGCATGCTTCTGGCGCAGGTCGCCCGCGACATCACCCCGTTGAAAGACGCCCTGCGCGCAGCCATCGACCACGTACAGACCTTCACGACGCCTCCCTGACCGCCCACGACCACTGATCAGCTCGGAATTGATCGTCCAGGCCTTACAACGCCGCCTTCGCATCGGTGATCGCGCCGAGTTCCGCCTCGAACTCCTGCGGGATCACGAGATCTCCGCGGCTGAGGTCGTGGATGCCGGCCTTGCCGAGCGCCAGCAGCGTGGAGTCGATGCCGTTGCGCAGGACGTCCAGCACGTTCTCCACGCCGGCCTGGCCGCCGGCGGCGAGGCCCCACAGGTAAGCGCGGCCGATCAGGACCGCTTTCGCGCCGAGCGCCAGTGCCTTGACCACGTCGCTGCCACGGCGGATCCCGCCGTCCAGCAGGACTTCCACCTGGTCGCCGACGGCCGCCGCGATCGCGGGCAGGGCACGGATCGTGGCCGGGGTGCCGTCGAGGTTGTTGCCACCGTGGTTGGACACCGAGATCGCGCTCACTCCCGCCTCCACCGCGCGGCGGGCCTCGTCGACCCGGATCACGCCCTTGAGCAGGAACGGCCCGTCCCACTGCGCGCGCAGCCAGGCCACGTCGTCCCACGACGGCGGGGGCGTCTGCATCCACTGGCCGTATGCGCCGAAGAACGTCGGTGCCTCCTCCCCCGGGGCGACCATGTTCGGCACGCTCAGGTCCGGCAGCCGTCGCGTCTTCGCGTAGTCGAGCAGCCACCGCGGCCGGGTCAGGCCCTCCGGCGCGAACCGCAGCAGCTCACGGAAGTTCAGCCGCTCCGGGATGTGCGGGCTGCCCCAGTCGCGGCTGTGGGAGAACGACCAGTCCAAGGTCAGGATGATGCCGACCGCCCCGGCTGCGCGGGCGCGCTCGAGGCGTCGCAGGATGTCGTCACCGGTGCCGGTCCAATAGATCTGGAAGTACGTGTTCGGGTTGGCCGCGACGACTTCTTCGATCGGCTTGCTGCCGAAGGAACTCAGGCCGATCGACGTGCCGCGCGCGGCCGCCGCCCTCGCCACGGCGACCTCGCCGTCGGGGTGCACCGCCTGCACGCCGGTCGGGGAGATCAGCACCGGCAGCGCGACGTCCCGGCCGAGAACGTGCGTGGCCAGCTCGCGTTCGCCGAAGTGCCCGGCAGTGCGCGGCGCGAACCGCAGTTCGTCGAACGCGCCGACGTTGTCGGCCAGCGTAAGGCCCTTTTCCGAGCCGGCGATGAGGGCGGAGTACACCGATCCCGGCAGCCGTTTCTTCGCGCGCCGCTGGGCCTCGGCAACGGATTCGAACCAGGTGGTGCTCATCGTTCCCCCTTCGGGTCGAAGCGCAGAGGGCGCCGGACGAGAGCCGGGCGGACCGGCTCTGAAGTGCGGTGGGTCAGGCAGCCGGCCCAGACGCCGGCGCCGTAGGCGATGTCGTCGGCGATCGCCGCCGCGGTGTAGCGGACGGGATCCAGGCCGGGACGTTGCTTCGCCCACGCGGTCACCGGCGGGCCGAGCAGCAATGACGCCACGGCGGCGCGGCGGCCCCACCCGCGTCGCACCAGCAGCGCGGCGAGCAGCGGTGCGGCGAACTGGGTGCCGTAGCGGCCGCAGCCGAGCCAGGTCTGCTCGACGGCGGAGGCCATCGCCCGCACCACGCCGTCGGCGGGGACGTCGTGGGCGCGCAGCAGGCGGACCATGCTGCCGATGGAGCCACCGAACGCCACCGCGGCCAACAGCGGGCGCCGGGCCAGCAGCGCGCCGACGGTGAGGGCCGGCCACGGGTGCAGGGCGAGCGGTGCCAAGGAGCCAGGGTGTCGCTTCGCGAGCGGCGCCGCAGATGTGCCGTAGCGGGCTCGGCGCCCGAGAAGTCCCGGCCACGTCGCCGGTTCGTGGTGGTGGACGTGGATGTCCGGCGCGTAGCGGACCCGGTGGCCGGCCTCGTGCAGTCGCCAGACCAGGTCGACGTCTTCACCGACGCGCAGGGCCGGGTCGAACACGGCGCCGTCGAGGGCGACCGCGGTCAGCGCCGACCGGCGGGCGACCAGCGCGGCGGTCGGCACGTATGACGTCCGGGTGCCCGGCGCGACCCGGGCGGGCCGGTCGCCGAGGTCGAGGCTGCCCGCGGCCCGCGTGTAGCGCCCGGCCGTCGTATCCGGCGCCAGAGGACGCACTCGCGGGGCGACCGCCGCGAGCAGCGGATCGGCGAAGTGCGCGGCGAGCCGGTCCGCCCAGCCGGGCGTGGGCACGCAGTCGCTGTCGAGGAACGCGACCAGGTCGGTGCCGACGTGGTCCAAAGCGGAGTTCCGGGCAGCGCCCGGACCGCCGTTCTCCTCCCGCCGAACCAGCTTGGCGCCGTGCTTCGCGACGACGGCGGCCACCCCCGCCGCGTCCAAGGACGCGTCGTCGACGACGAGCACGGGGTACTTGCCGTCGAGCCCGGCGAGGCAGCGTTCCAGGAGTTCGGTCCGGTCGTGGACGGGGATCACGACCGTGACGTCCGGCTCGCCGTCAAGCTCGGGCGGTATCGGGTGGGCCAGTCCTGCGTCGGTGAGCCGACGCGCGAGCGCGCCCGCGGCGGCGGACGCGACCGGTCCGGTTTCGAGCTCCTGCCAGGCTTTCCGCCCGGCCGCGGTGAGCCGCAGGACGCGCGCCGGAGAGCCGCCGAACCACAACCCGTCCGACAACTGACGGGCGTCGGGATCCAGCTCGATCCGGAACCCGGTGGGCAGCGGAACGGTCTTCACAGCGCCAGTCCCCCGTCTACCGGCACGACCGCGCCGGTCATCGCGCTGCTGTCCGGGCCGGCCAGGAACGCGAGCACCGCGGCGACTTCGTCCGGGTCGAGCAGCCGGCGCATCGGCTGCTGCCCGGCGAACGCGGCCGCCTCGGGCAGGTCGTAGAGCCGGGCGCTCTCGGCCAGGATCGGGGTGTCGGTCGAGCCGGGGCTGACGGCGTTGGCGGTCACGCCGGAGTCGTCCAGCTCGACGCCGAGTGCGCGGATGAGCCCGGCGACGCCGGCTTTCGCGGCGCAGTAGGCGGCGAGCATGGGCAGGCCGCGGGTGGCGGCGGCCGAGGCGACCGCGAGGAAGCGCCCGCTCCGCGGCCGCGGGCGGCGCAAGAGGGCGGGTACCGCGGCCCGGGCGAGGTGGAGGACGCCGTTCAGGTTGATCTCGAGCACCGCCTGTTCCTGCTCCGGCGGTACCTCCCACAACGGCACCCCGCCGGCGATGACTCCGGCGGCCGCGACGGCGACGTCGAGGCCGCCCCAGCGGCTTTCGGCCTCGGCGACCGCACCGGCGACCGCCCGGGGATCCCGGACGTCGGCGACGAACTCCTCGACCTCGGCGGAGTGTTCCCGGGCGGCCTTGACGACCGCGGCCAGCTCGTCGGCGCTGCCCATGGCGTACGGGAGGGCGGGGTCATCGGCGGCGCGGTCGACCGCGAGCACGGCGTAGCCCTGCCGGGCCAGCCGCAGCACGGTCGCGGCGCCGATCCCCCGCGCCGCTCCGGTCACGAGCGCGACCCTGGCGGTCATCGGGCCACGACCCGACACCAAGCGTCCACTTGGGACTCGAGCGCAGCGGTCAGCTCCGTCAGCAGCACTTCGCCCTCCGACGCGGTCGCGCCGGTGGGATCGCCGAGAACACCGTTCTGGCTCACCGCCCGTGTCCCTCCTTCACGCAGCAGCGGAAGCACTTCACCGAGCGGACGCAAGTCCCCCGTCACCGCCAGGTCCATCCGGACGCTGCCCGGCCGCAACGCCAGTTGCAGCGCGGTTTCCGGCCGTCCGGCGTGCGGGTCACCGTCCCAGCGCGGCTGGAACACCTCGACGTCCCGCGACTCCGCCCGCAGCCGGGCGACGGCGCGCGCGACCGGCCCGGTGTTGCCGCCGTGGGCGGAGACGAACAGCAGCCGCCGGAACGTCTCCGCTGCCGAACGGCCCAGCTCCACCAGCAGGAGCTCGGTCGCCTCCTGCCCGATCGACAACGTTCCGGCGAACCCGGCGTGCTCGCCGCTGGACCCGAAGGCCACGGCGGGCGCCACCAGGACGTCCCGGCGCTTCTCCGAGAGCCGGTCGCACAGCGCGAGCGCGATGTCGGTGTCGGTCGACAGCGGCAGGTGCGGGCCGTGCTGTTCGGTGGCCCCGATCGGCACGGCCAGGATCGCACCGGCCGCCGCGCGCTCGGCGACGTCCGGCCAGGACAGGTCCGCGAGCCGCACGGTCAGTTCCTGAACCCGGCGAGGGGGTTTTCATCGCAGGCCCGGTCGGGCGGCCGGCGCATGCCGATCGTGACGGGCACCGGCTTGCGCTTGCGATGCGAGTGGTCCAGCGACGGCTTCGGGGCGCTCGTGACGCCCGCGAGCGCCAGTTCGCCGTGGCCACGCACGCATTCCGGGTCGGGCCCGTCGAGCGGGAGGCCGGTGAAGAACTTCGCCGCCATGCACCCGCCGCGGCAGGCGTCGAACGCCGAACACGACTCGCACGCACCACCGCCCTGCGGGCTCCGCAACGACGTGAACAGCTCGGATTCCCGCCACACGCTGGTGAAGCCGGCGTCGCGGACGTTGCCGGCGAGGAACGTGTCGTGGATGGCGAACGGGCAGGCGTAGACGTCGCCGACCGGGTCGACCAGGCACACCACCCGCCCGGCGCCGCACAGGTTCAGCCCCGGCAGGTCGCCCTCGCCGTAGCCCGCGAGGTGGAAGAACGAGTCCCCGGTCAGCACGTTCTCGCCGTGGGCCACCAGCCAGTCGTACAACTCCCGCTGCTGCGCGGCGGTCGGGTGCAGCTCGTCCCAGGTGTCGGCGCCGCGGCCGGACGGGCGCAGCCGCGTGATGCGCAGCTGGGCGTTGTAGCGGTCGGCGATGGCCTTGAACTCGTCGAGCTGGCCGACGTTGTGGCGGGTCATCACCACGGAGATCTTGAAGTTCTCGAAGCCCGCGTCGGCCAGGTGCTCCATGGCGCGGATCGCGGTGTCGTAGGAGCCGGGGCCGCGGACGTGGTCGTTGACCTCGGCGGTGGCGCCGTCGAGGGAGATCTGGACGTCGACGTAGTCGCTCCCGGCCAGCCGACGCGCCACTTCGGGGGTGATCTTGACGCCGTTGGTGGAGAACTTGACCCCGACGTGGTGCTCGGTCGCGTAGTCGACCAGTTCCCAGAAGTCCGGGCGCACGGTCGGCTCGCCGCCGCCGATGTTGACGTAGAAGACCTGCATGCGCTCGAACTCATCGATCAGCGCCTTGCACTCCGCGGTGCTCAGCTCGCGCGGATCCCGCCGCCCCGAGGAGGAAAGGCAGTGCACGCACGAAAGGTTGCAGGCGTAGGTGAGTTCCCAGGTGAGGCAGATGGGGGCGTCGAGCCCGTACTGGAATTCGTCCACAAGGGACATCAGAGACTCCTCGGCTGGATCATCCGCGACGCCGCCAGCGCGGCCAGCGCAGCGCGGTAGCGCGGCAGCTCGGGTGGCTCGACGCCCGCGCCGGCACACGCGGCGCGGGCCGTCGGGTGCTCGGCCAGCGATCGGACGACGGTCAGCAGCGCCGGGCTCTTGAGGAACGACAGGCGACGGGTGCCGAAGTGGTACAGCAGCGCCCCGAACCGCTCGGGGCGGATCGAGACCCGCTCGTCCAGGCGCCAGCCGGCGTCGAGGTCGAAGGACTCAGTAGACACCGCACATCCCGTCGATCGAGACCTCCTCGACCAGCAGATCCTCGGCCACCAAGGCTTCCTCGCCGGCCGCGGCGGTGACATCGGTACGATCGGACAGCTCGACGATCTGCTCACTCATCGTGACTCCTTTGGCACGTAGCGGGTTTCGGCACAGCGTGTCGAATATCGATGACAGTAACGGCACGCCGTGCCAGAAACAAGGCTCAGGAGAACGCACTGGCATGACCGGACCAAAACCCACAGCCGCCGTCGCGGCCGGCCGCCCGGCACCAGCGCTCGCGAGCTGGAAGTCGCAGCTCTCCACCTGTTCAGCGAGCGCGGCTTCCACCAGACGACGGTCGACGACATCACCGCGGCCGCAAGGGTCAGCCGCCGGACCTTCTTCCGGTACTACGACGCGAAGTCCGACGTGCTGTGGACGACCTGGCCGTCCTCGACGCGGTCCGCGAGGCAGTGCTGGCCGCGAACCACTACCGGGCGGAGGACGTGCCCGAACTGCGGATGCGCATGCACCTCATCAACACGGTCACCGAACTCGGCGCGAGCGCGGCAGTCCACTACGACGCGTGGGAACGTGCGGTCAGCGCATACGTGGGCCCGTGGGCCGGCGGACCGGCCAACCCGCGGACTCGTTGTACCCGCGGGCCGTGGGCCGTTCGGTACTCGCGGTTTGCCGGGCAGCATACGAGCGCTGGTCAGCGCGAGCCGACGCGAACCTGACGGTTTACCTGGACGCTGCCTTGCGCGCGCTCGCCGCGGGATTCCATGAGGCGACGCTGACCGCTGAGCCGCAGACGTCGAGCGACTGATCTTTCGCGGACCGGCACCTGCGCCGAGCTCGCAGCTCAAACCTCGGCCGGCGCGGCCGGGTGGTTCGCGCTCGTGGCGGGCAGTGCGCGCAGCAGGTCCTCGATCCGTTCCTTGGCGTCGCCGAACAGCATCGCGGTGTTGTCGCGGAAGAACAACGGGTCCGGTGATTCTCGCGTCCGGCCGGCTCCTTCCACGGCAACCTGGGCCCGGCGGTGGCCGGGCTGTCGCGGCATCGAGCGGGCGATCACTTCCGGTGGTCGGCCGGGTAGGTGACACGTCCGATGCGTCAGCCGGAAACGGCGAGCACGTGTTTTCCCATGACGCCGCCGCGTTCGAATGCCTGGTGCGCGGCGGCGACGTCGGTCAGCGGATACACGCTGTGCACGACCGGGCGCAGTGCGCCGGAACTGACGTAACCGGCCGTATCGCCCAACACTGCAGAGCCGGGATTGGCGCTGAACGTGCGGATACGCCGGGAACCGTGGATGGCCGACGCCGCGATCGCGGCCAGCGCCGGAGCCGACAATCCGACGGTGACCATCCGCCCGCCCTTGGACAGCCTGCTGCGGTAGCAGTGCAACTCGGAGCCGACCGTGTCGAGGATGACGTCGAACGGCCCGATCGCCTCCGAGGTGGTGCTGCCGTAGTCGAGGACCTCGTCGGCGCCCAGCTCACGCAGGGCCGCGGCGTGACGGTCGCGGGCCAGCGCGGTGACGTGCCCGCCCATCGCGTGCGCCAGCTGCACGGCCGCGGTACCGACACCACCCGCCGCGCCACGGACCAGGACCCGCTCGCCGTCACCCAGGCCCACACTCTCGCGCAACGCGATCAACGCGGTGCTGCCCGCCACGACCAGGGAAGCCGCCTCGACCGCCGAGACACCCGCGGGAGCTAGGCCGACGCGATCAGCGGCGACCACGACGTACTCGGCCGCCGCCGCGGTCGTGTGCCGCCGCCGCGGGTGCACCATCCCCCACACCCGGTCCCCGGCACGGAAACCCGCCACGCCGGCGCCGAGGGTGACGACGACACCGGCGAAGTCCAGGCCGACCCCGATCGGGAACTTGCGGCCCGACACCATCTTCACTCCACCGGCACGGATGATCGTGTCGTGTCCGTTCACGCTCGACGCCTCGACCGCCACCAGGACTTCCCCGGCGCCGGGCGAGGGGCGCTCGGTCTCGGTGACCCGAAGGACCTCCGGCGTCCCGAAGCTCATGATCTGTGCGGCCTTCATGTCGCGTTTCCTTCCGTCCTCGGCTGGTGCGACACCGATCCTGGGCCCTGCTCGCGTCAGCTCGGTCGTTCAGGTTTTCCTGGGACCGCCAGACCCACCCTCGCCCGTCACACCACCGGCATACTGGGCCGATGACCGACGACCCCCGCCGCGCGCTCGCCGACTTCCTGCGAACCCGGCGAACCCGGATACGGCCGCAGGACGTCGGCCTGGAACCGGGCCCGCGACGGCGCGTCGCCGGGCTGCGCCGCGAAGAACTGGCCCTGCTGGCCGGTGTGAGCTCGGACTACTACCAGCGCATGGAGCAGGGCCGCGACGTGCGGCCCTCCGACCAGGTCCTCGACGCCATCGCCGGCGCGTTGAACTTCACCGCCGAGGAAACCCGGCACCTGCACAGCCTCGCCGCCGCCGCGCGCACTCCGGCCCGTCCCGCACGCGCGTACCCGCCGGAGGAAGTGCCGGAGACCACGCTGCGGTTGCTGCGCGCGACGACCTCACCGGCCCTGGTCGTCGGGCGCTTCCTGGACCTGCTGGCCTGGAACCCGCTGGCCGGCGCGCTGCTCGGCGCGTTCACCGAGCTGCCCCGGGCCGAGCGGAACCTGCTGGCGCTGTTGCTGCACCCGGAGGCCGACCAGGCGTGCCCGGAGCGGGCGGCCACCGTCGCCGAACTGACCGCGATGCTGCGAGCCCAGGTCGCCGCCGAGCCGGGGCACCCGCGCGCGGTCGAACTGGTGGGTGAGCTGGCGGTCCGCAGCGGCGAATTCGCGACGCTGTGGGCCCGCCACGACGTCGAAGACACCACACGTGGTCGGATGCGCGTCCATCACCCGCTGGTCGGCGAGCTGAACCTGGACTGGGACGCCTACCCGATGCCTGGCGCTCCCGGGCCCGTGCTCATCGTCTACACCGCCGAGCCGGGCGGCCCGGACCACGAACGACTTCAGCTGCTGAGCGGCCTGCTCGACGCATCCAGCAGACCAACGACGTCCGTCTGATCACCGTACCCGCGGGCCTGCACATGACCACCGCCCTCGAACGAGGGCGAACCGCAGCGGCTGATCCGGCTCAGTCGAGCACGCCGGAGCGAAGGCGGCCGCTACGCGGAGACGGGCTCGAGCGCGTCCTCGGCCGGGCGCGGCGCTCCTGCCGCGTCGGGGGCGTTCCGGCCGAGGAAGCCGTAGCCCCCGCCGACGATCAGGCCACCGCCGACGAGGTTGCCCAGCCCGACCAGGACCAGGTTGACCGCGAACGCGCTGAGCGTCGCGCCCGGCACGCCTTCGAACAGGCCGAGGGAGAACACCGTCATGTTGGCCACCACGTGCTCGAAGCCGGAGCCGATGAAGGCCAGCAGGCACCAGAAGAGCAGCGCCAGCTTCGCGCCGTCGGACTTCGTCCGGGCCGCCATCCATACCCCGAGACAGACCAGGAGGTTGCAGAGCACCCCGCGGAAGAACAGCATCGCCGCCGATTCCGCGGTCTTCGCCTTTATCGTCGCCGCCAGCAGCGCGGCCGCCGGTGCCCCGTGCCCGGGCGTCGCCCCGGCCTGCAGGATCCCGCTTTCGTGCACCAGCCAGGCGAACACGACCGAGCCGACCAGGTTGCCCGCGAACGATCCCGCGATCACGGCGAAGCCCGCGCCCACGCCGCGGCGGCGTGCGAACATGCCGTGCACCATCGTCATCATGTTCCCGGTCGACAGCTCGCCGCCCGCGAACACGACGAGCGTCAGCGCGATCCCGAACACCAGCCCCTGCACGAGCTTCGTCCACGGCGACTGCACGGCGTTCAACGGTCCCGTGACGGCGAGCAGCAGCACCACGGCGATCCCGATGTACGCACCCGCCAGCGCCGAACTCAGCAGGTACCGGCCCGGGCGACGCACTTCGGCGATCTTGCTTCGCGCGGCGTCGGCCTGGACACCGAGGGCTTCCGAAATCGGGACGGGCACGATTGCTCCTCCTGGAGGTGTCGCCTGCGGCGATCGGATGATCACCTGCCCAGTCGAACTGTTGCCGGATGCCTGGAAGTGACTCCGGCATGACGGTCTCGTGAGGAGAAGCGCACTCGGCCGATTCGGTCCGGTGAGGTCACGACGTGCAGCCATCGCGACCTGAGCACCGCGCGACCATCGCCCCGCCAGGCCGGCGATCAAGCGGATAAGGCACTCGGAAACCCTTATGCTCAGGCAACCGCGCCGAGTGCGTGGTCAGCGGACCGCGCAGCTGAGCACCTCCGAGGCGCGGCTCGAACCGTGGTCGACCGCGATGAGGCCGAACGTGGTCGCGTCCTCGGCCTTCACACCGGCGTTCCACGCAGCGTTGACGACCGTAACCGAAGAACCGGCACGCGTGATCGCGCCGTCCCAGAGATCGACGATCCGCCGTCCTCCGGCGGGTTGCCAGCTCACCGTCCAGCCCCGGGTGACGACGTTCCCGGTGTTGCGGACGGTAACCAAGGCTTTGTAGCCACCTTGCCACGATTCGACCACCTCGGCGGCAGCCACGCACGTACCCACCCCGACCGCCGTGGGATTACCAGTAGTCACCGGGACAGCTCCAGGCCGAGCGATCGACGAGCCCGGCAACTGCAGGCCACCGCCGGACAAGCCGATGCCGGCGAACACCATGGCGAGCCCTGCGACGACGCCTGCGAGAAGGACCCCCCTCGCCCTGGGCCTTCGCTGCCTCGACGATGTCACCGGACGGGCCTGCGACACTCTCGGCCCGGCAGCCGCCTTGGCGAGCAGCTCCTGTGCTTCGACCATCGGGGGCCGGTCAGCGGGGTCGCGAGCGAGCAGTCGCATCAGAACGTCCGAGAGCGGCCCGTTGCGGACAGGTGGAGGGACCTCTTCCCGCGCGATCCGGGCCAGCAAAGTGATCGTGTTCTCCTCCGCCGCCTCGATCGGCGGGCGGCCCTCGAGCGCCGCGTACAGCGTCGCCCCCAACGAGTAGACGTCCGAGAGCTCAGTCGCGTCAGTGCCGGCAGCGACCTCCGGCGCGAGGAAAGCAGGCGTACCGGGAACGAACGGCCGATCGGTCACCAGCGGTTCCCCCACCGCACGGGCGATCCCGAAGTCGGCGATCTTGGCCAGGCCGTCGGCGGCCAGCAGCACGTTGCCCGGACTGACGTCGCGGTGCAGCACCCCGTCCGCGTGGGCGGTCGCCAACGCGGCCGCGACCTGACTTCCGATCGTCGCCACCATCCCCTGCGGCAGCGCCCCGCGGTCGAGCAGCAGTTCGGTCAAGCTGGTCGGCAGCAACTCCATCACCAGACACAACTTGCCGTCGTGCTCGAGGACGTCGTACACGGTGACCGCGTGCGGGTGAGACACCCTCGCCGCGACCCGGGCCTCACGCATCGCACGCAACGCCGCCTTGCCGGTGGCGCGGTGCGGAACCAGCTGCTTGACCGCGACCACCCGGTCGAGCTGCTCGTCCCGCGCCCGCCAGACCACGCCGAACTGCGCGGGTCCGACACGGGACAGCAACCGGTAGCGGCCGCCGATCAGCTCTTCGTCGTCAGCCATGAATCGCTCCCGTGCTCGGTCTCGCGGCCAACGCGTTCACCAGGCACACGCACCCCACGGCGCCCCGGTTCACCGGCTCCGCGCGGCCACGACACGCGTGCAACGGTCGCGTGACAGGTCCGCGGCGCCATGAGCGACGCCAGTTCGTCAGGGTTTGCGGGCGACGACGCCGGCGATAAGGCGCTGGGCGGCGTTGAGGGGCTTGAGATTCGGCCCGTCCGACCACCAGTTCGCCAGCAGCACGATTCCCGGCGGCACCAGCTCCAAGCCGGGAAGCAACTCCGCGATCTCCGCCTCGGTGCGCGCGGTGGCCCCGCCGAGCGACCCACGCGCGACGGCGTCCTGGAAGGCGGCCATCGTGTCGTGGTCACCGCCCTCGCCAGGGTCGAACAAGTGGGAAATGGCAACGTAGGAGCCCGAAGGCAGCGCATCGACGTACTCGCGCATGATCTCGGCCGGGCGACGCCGGTCGCCCTTGAAATGGTGCAGCGTGGCCACGAACATCAGCGCGATCGGGCGCGACCAGTCGAGGTGCTCACGCACGACGTCGTGCCCGAGGATGGTCGCGGGCTCGAAGATGTCGCCGGCGACGAACCGGGTCCGGTCGTTCTCCTCCAGCAGCGCCTGCCCGTGCGCGACCACGACCGGGTCGTTGTCGACGTAGACCACCTTCGACAGCTTGTCGACGCGCTGCACGACCTGGTGCACGTTCTCCGTCGTCGGCAGGCCCGACCCGCAATCGAGATACTGGTCGATCCCGGCCCGCTCGGCGAGGAACCGACACACCCGGATCAAGTAGCGGCGATTCTCCAAAGCCAGGTCGGCTACCTCGGGCATCACCCGCCGCAACCGCGCCAACTCGTCCCGATCGACCTGATAGTGGTCCTTCCCGCCCAGCACGAAGTCGTACATGCGCGCGATGCTGGCTCGGCTCGGATCGACCCCGACCGGAGTGTTCGGCCCGGTTCCCACCTCGGATGACACGACCATCTCCCCTGCCTGCGCTGACGAAGATCGCACCCAGGGTAGTCGAGTCAGCCACCTCCGTGAAGGCGCCCTGGCCACGGTCGCGTCGCCCAGGCCGAGGTGGCGGCCCAGCAGCCGGCTCGTCGTCCAAACCCGCCAAACCGTGTGCGACGAACCGGTCGCGCCACTTGATCACCGCGCTGGTTCGGTGACGCGCCAGCTGATCCTCGGCGGAACGGGTTCGGTCCCCCGAATGGCGCACGAAGCGAAATAGAGATCCGATGACCGGAACATAATGGCGGGAAAAAGACCGATTCACACCATTGCTCCGGATGAGTCATCCGATCAATCGTTGACAGTTCCTCGTCGCGCCGGTCAAACTCTGAGCCGCCCAGAGCCTCCGACGAAGGACGGTCATCGGTGCGTAAACGAGTCAAGGCGGCATTGTTCGCGACCGGCCTCGCGCTGGCGGCGACCGGGGTACTGGCGACCCCGGCGACGTCGGCGCCGCAGCAGGTCGTCCACGTCGCCCCGAACGGCGACGACACGCACGACGGCACGAGCGACGCCCAGGCCGTCCGGTCACTGCAACGCGCCCAGCAGCTCGTGCGCGGGCTGATCCCGGGCATGACCGGCGATGTCTCCGTCAGCCTCGCCGGCGGCACCTACGCACTGAGCGCGCCGCTGCAACTGACCGCCGCCGACTCCGGCGCCAACGGCCATCGAGTCCTGTGGACCGCCGCGCCCGGCGCCCGGCCGGTCATCAGCGGCGGCGTCCCGATCACCGGCTGGAAAGTCGCCGACAGCAGCAAGAACATCTGGTCCGCGCCCGCCCCCGCGACACTGCGGACGCGCCAGCTGTACATCAACGGTGCCCGCGTCCCCCGCGCGACCGGCACCCTTCCGGTGACGCTGACCAGGATCACCGGCGGCTACACGACGTCGTCGGCCGCGATGGACAACTGGCGCAACCCCAAGGACATCGACTTCGTCTACACCGGCGGCCTCGGCGCGTGGACGCAGCCGCGGTGCCCGGTGAACACGATCTCGCCGACGACGATCAAGATGGCGCAGCCGTGCTGGGACAACTCGACGAAACGCGTGATGCGCACCGACGACTCCGGACGCACGGTCGAACTGGTCGGCCGCCAGGCCATCACCGAGCTGCCCACCGCCGTGGAAAACGCTTACGAGCTGCTGTCCGCCGGCGAGTGGTACCTCGACAACACCGCGCACACCGTCTTCTACGTGCCGAAATCCGGTGAAGACATCACCAAGGAGACGGTGACCGCGCCCGCGCTGGAAACCCTGGTGTCCGGCATCGGGACGGCGTCGGCGCCGGTCCACGACATCACGTTCAGCGGCCTCCAGTTCTCCTACGCGACCTGGAACTTCCCGAGCACGCCCGAGGGATTCTCGGAGATCCAGGCGAACTACACGCTGACCGGCGCGCACGGCTTCGACCAGCAGGGGCTGTGCCAGTTCGTCGACAGCGGGAAGTGCCCGTACGGCAACTGGACCAAGGAACCGGGCAACGTCTCCTTTGCCTACGACAAGAACATCAGCTTCACGCGGGACGCGTTCGTCCACTTAGGCGCGGCGGGGCTCGACCTCGGCACCGGCTCGCAGAACGACCTGGTGCAGGGCAACGTGTTCACCGACATCTCCGGCAACGGGCTGGCACTCGGCGGCGTCGACATCACGCTGCCCACCGCGGCGGCGCAGCACACCAGCGGCAACCGGCTGCTCGACAACCACGTGTTCGCCACGTCGGTGGAGTACGCGGGCGGCATCGGGATGGACCTCGGCTACACCGAGCACACCACGGTCTCGCACAACCAGATCGACCACGTGCCCTACAGCGGGATCTCGATCGGCTGGGGCGGCTGGCCGGACAAGGTGAAGATCAAGGCGGAACCCAATTACAGCAACAACAACGCGCTTTCGAACAACCTGATCTTCAATCACATGCAGCTGCTCGCCGACGGCGCCGGGATCTACACCAACGGCAACACCGGGCCGAGCATGGCCGGCGGCGAGAAGGTCACCGGCAACGTGATCCACGACCAGAAGGGCGCGGGCAAGGCCGTCTACACCGACAACGGCGCGGGGAACATCACGATCACCGGCAACGGCCTGTACAACGCCGATCTCGCGTGGGGCTCGAAGCACACCGACTACACGCTGAACAAGGGCACCTACGACCCGCTCGACATCGAGAACAACTACTGGGAGAACGGCAGCGCCGACTACAACCAGAAGTCCGTGGTGATCAAGAACAACCACGCGATCACCGACGCCGGCGGCATCCCGGCGAGCATCCGCACCAACGCGGGCCTGGAAGCGGCGTACGCCGACATCCTCGACTGGACCCCGGCCGGCTGACTCGTGGCCGGCCAGGTGCCGGCCTCGCTCAGCTACAGCCCACCGCCGCCGCATCCCGGCGGCGGTGGTGGGCTTCGGGCTGGGTAGGGGCCGGCATCCGGGTGTCCGTCCGGCTGGACGGCACCGCGAGGTCCCAGTCGCTCGTCCTGGACATCGCCAACGACGGGGTCACGGCACAGGACAAGGCGGGCGAGGGGGCGTCGCGGTCGCGGCGACGTTCCTTTCAAGGCTGTGCACCGGGAGCGGCGGCACGGCCGGTCACCGGCCGTCGGCTGACGCGGCCGGACAAGTTGGTGGTCATTCCTTGACGATCGTGACCCCGGTCACGTACGTTGCCTGGTAATTGAATCGTTTCAAATCATGTCGATCGGACGCTCAGCTCAACGTTCCGAAAGGAAACCAATGAGATCGATCCGCGCTCTCGTCTTCGCACTGGCGACCGCCCTGGCGCTGGCTTCGCCGGCGACCGCCGCGACCGAGTGCGCCTTCACCACGACCGTGACCAACTTCGACGCCCAAGGCAACCAGGTCGTCCGATTCGACACCCAGGGCAACGCCGTGGACGCCCACGACGGAGAGATCGCCTTCTTCGGCGGCACCTATTACCTCTACGGGACCAGCTACGACTGCGGGTTCGCCTGGCAGGCCACAGATTCTCCCTTCTGCGGCTTCAAGGTCTACGGCTCCCCCGACCTGGTGCACTGGACCGACCGCGGCCGGCTCTTCGACGCCAGCGGCGTCTGGCAAAGCCGGTGCGACGGTGCCACCTATGGCTGCTTCCGTCCCCACGTCGGGTACGACGCAGGCGCTCGCCGGTACGTGTTGTGGGTGAACGTCTACGACAACCAGGTCGGCTTCCGCGTGCTCACCAGCGCTTCACCGACGGGCCCGTTCACCGAGGTGGCGGTACCGACGCTGGCGGTGAACAACAACGCACCCGCCCGGGAAACCAACAACGGCGACCACGACGTGTTCGTCGACACCGACGGCACCGGTTACCTCGCCTACACCGACTGGCGCAGCGGTGGCGACATCGTCGTGGAACGCCTGTCGCGCAACTACCTCACCGGAACCGGGCAGTACACCCGAGTCGGCCAGAGCCGGACGGAGGCGCCGGCACTGTTCAAGCGCGGCACTACTTACTACCTGACGTACTCCGACCCCAACTGCGGCTACTGCTCGGGCACCGGGACGTCCTATCGCACCGCGCCGAGCCCGCTGGGGCCGTGGTCCACGCCGACGAAGATCAGCGAGAACTCGTGCGGCGGGCAACCTTCCTTCGTCTCGACGATCCCGACGCCGTCCGGCACCGCCTACGTCTACGCCAGCGACCTCTGGAACAGCGGCCAGCGCAACGAGGCACTCGCGAACTTCTTCTGGACACCGCTGGAGTTCACCGCGGCCGGGGCGATCGCGCCGATCACCTGCCGGAACAACTTCTCCCTCACCCTCGCCAAGGGCGCACCGGGCCACCAGCTTCCGCTCCCGGGAGCCGACCAGTCCGACGGTGTCGACGGGTTCCGCTCGTACTGCGACGTCGGCTCCGGCGTCGCCCGGTTCCAGACGTTCGTCGCCGGCCGGACCGGCACCTTGTCCGGGGTCTCCTACACCAGTTTCCAGGCCGGCAACCCGAATGCCGGGCTGGAGATCAGCGTCTACCGCGCGGACGACGCCTCCCGGCCGACCGGCACCGCGCTCAGCACGACCGTCGTGCCCACCACGAGCATCGGCTGGTCACCGCGCGACATCACGGTGCAGCCGAACATCGGCGTCACGGCCGGCCAGCGCTACGGACTGCTGGTGCGCTCGGCCACCACGACCGGGTGCTACGGCTTGGCGTACAACGATTCCGCGCCGTACCCGGGAGGCGGCGAGGCCTACAGCAACGACGGCGGCGTGACCTTCCGCGCGGAGACCGGGCGGTCCCTGAAGTTCTGGACCGCTGTTCGGTGAGCCGCGCCAGGGAGCGGAAATCCGGTACGGGGCCGGGATCAGCCGGCTGGTCCCGGCACACGGTTGCCGGGTAGTCCTTTGCCGGGTGAGCGCGCCCGCGCCGGCCGGCGAGGACCCCGCGGGCTGGGGTCAGCGCGCTGCCTGATCTCGGGGATTCAGGACCTGAGCACGTTCCGGCGCCGGCGGGCAACCCCGGTCACGGTCACCCCCGCGACCGGCCGGCGGGGTGCTCGGCGCCGGCCAGCCTCATGGCCACCCGCAACGCCGCGGCTCCGCGGGCCCCACGGTCGGCGTCGACCTCGTCGAGGGCGAAGGTGCCCAGGTGCAACGCGAGCAGCGCGAGCTGTGCGCTCAACTGCTCCTCGATATCGGCGGCCGGGTCGACCAGCAGCGCCTTCAGCCCCTGGAACCGCTCCCGGATCCCCGCCCCGGCCGCCATGTCCTTGATCGAGGTCTGGCTCTCCTGGAGGAAGCGGATCAGCTGGGGCGCCTTCTCGAACGTGGCGGCGAGCAGAGCGCTGTAGCGTTCGAGCACCCCCAGCCGGCGTTCCGGACCGGGCTCCAGCGTCGGACCCCATTCGATGATCTTGTCCATGCCCTCGATCAGGTCGTCGAGGAGGCTGGTCAGGATGTCTTCCTTGGTGCGGTAGTGGTAGTAGACCGCGGCCTGGGTCACGCCCAGCTGGTCCGCGATCCCGCGCAGCGTCGTCTGGTCGTAGCCGCGCTCGGCGAACAGCTCCAGGGCGACCTCCCGGATCCGCTGCCGGGTGTTGGTCCGCCGTCCGTCCGAGTCGCCAGTCATGTTCTCAGCTTACTTGTCAACTGACTAGGTTTCAATGCTAGTCTGTTGACTAGCTAGTTCGACTGACCGGGGCCCAAGACAGGGAGAACACCATGGACGACACCGCGAGAACGGCCGAGGCACCACCGGCCGCGCTCAGCAAACGCGAGATCTACACCGCGATGAGCGGACTGATGATCGCGATGCTGCTGGCCATGCTCGACAACCTCATCGTGGGCACCGCGATGCCGACCATCGTCGGCGACCTCGGCGGCCTCGAGCACCTGTCCTGGGTGGTGACCGCCTACGCCCTCGCGACCGCGGTGTCGACCCCGGTCTGGGCCAAGCTCGGCGACCTCTACGGCCGCAAGGGCGTGTTCATGGTCTCGATCGCGGTGTTCCTGCTGGGGTCGGCGCTGGCCGGCCTGTCGCAGGACATGGGTCAGCTGATCGGGTTCCGGGCCTTGCAGGGAATCGGCGCGGGCGGCCTGATGGTCGGCGCGATGGCGATCATCGGCGACCTGGTCCCGCCGCGTGATCGCGGCCGCTACCAGGGGCTGATGGCCGCGGTCATGCCGCTGGCGTTCATCGGCGGCCCGCTGCTCGGCGGCTACCTCACCGACAACTTCAGCTGGCGCTGGACGTTCTACATCAACCTGCCGCTGGGCGCGCTGGCACTGGTCGTCGTGTGGTTCACGATGAAGCTGCCCCGCTACCGGCGCGAAGCCTCGATCGACTGGAAGGGCGCGGGCCTGCTCGCGGTCGCGATCGCGGCACTGACCCTGCTGACCACCTGGGGCGGCAGCCAGTACGCGTGGGGCTCGTGGCAGGTCATCGGGCTGGGCGTGCTCACCGTGGTCGCTACGGCGTTGTTCCTCTGGGTCGAGCGCCGGGTCACCGAGCCCATCCTCTCGCTGAACCTGTTCCGCAGCCGCAACTTCTCCGCGGCCACCGTCATGACGTTCCTGACCGGCTTCGCGATGTTCGGCGCCGTGACCTACCTGCCGCAGTTCCAGCAGATCGTGCAGGGCTCCTCGGCGACCGACAGCGGATTGCTGCTGCTCCCGCTGATGGCCGGCATGCTGGTGACCTCGCTCCTCGGGGGTCAGTACGTGTCCCGCACCGGGCACTACAAGGCCCCGATGATCGCCGGCTCGCTCCTGACCGCCGCGGGTCTCGGGCTGCTCGCGACGATGGGACTGTCCACCACCCGGTTGACGACGTCGATCTTCATGGTCGTGCTCGGGGTCGGCATGGGGTTGCTGATGCAGAACACGATGCTCGTGATGCAGAACAGCGTGGAGCAGCGCGACCTCGGCGCGGCCAGCGGTGTCGCCACCATGTTCCGCACCATCGGCGGGTCGCTCGGGGTCGCCCTGCTCGGCGTCTTCTACACGACCAACGTGCAGGACGTCATGACCGAACGCCTCGGTTCCGCGGGTTCGCGGATCGTCGGCGGACAGCTGACCCCCGCCATGCTCAACGGCCTGCCGGCGACCGTGCGCGAGGCCTACCGGGCCGCCGTCACGAGCGGCATCACCACCGCCTACGTCTGGGCCGCCGGTGTCGCCCTGCTCGCCGTCATCGCGGCGATGGTCATCCGGGAGATCGCCCTTCGCGGCAGTGCCACGCCGGACGGCGCCACCGCCACGGCCGATCCGGTTGTGCTGCCGGACTCGGTCGCAGCCCGCGAACCCGCCACGGGCGACGCACCGTCAGCGCACGCCGGCGATCGACGCGACGTCCTGGTCGAGGACTGAGCCGTGCCTGAGCCGTCCCGCCGCCAGCCTCGTGCCGGCGACGGGACGGCTCGCGGTAGACGCGAGAGCAGACGCTCCCGAATGTCAGCAGTCAGCCTCTCGGCTACCCGTTCGGCCGGGTTTCCGGGCGGCCGGTGGGCCGTGGCCGTCGATCGGACCACCGGCATGCGGTCAACGGCCGAGTGCCGGTTGCCGGACCGCCTCCCCGCGCTTCTGCGGAGAAGGGCCCTGAGTGGAGACCTTGCCGGCGGCGCGGGATTCTCCGAGCTGAGCGCGGTCGTGCTGGAGTTGGTGTTGCTGGGCGTGTCGCGGCCGGGTCGGCCGTCGTTGTGGAGCAAGCGGCAGCTGATCGACGGGATCCGGTGACGGGTTCGCACCGGCGCGCCATGGCGGGACATGGCCGATTGGGCATGGGTCCTAGGGGTGGTTGGTGGACCGGATCGCGGAGGCGCTCCGGATCGACCATCGCGGCAACGCGCGTCAAGCCAAGGCCAGCGGATCCGCGTAGAAGGCGTCGAGCGCGGACGTCGCCGCGCCCTGGACCAAGCCAGGTGGGCCGACCAGGACCGCGGGCCGGACCGGCACCGGCTCACGTCCCCGGCCGCCGCCGCGTTCGGCAGCTGTCGAGGCCATCCGTTCGAAGTGGACGGCCGACGTGGCGAGGTCACCCCCGCCGATGACGGCGAGGTCCGGGTCGTAGATGTCGATGAGCCCCGCCACCGTCGTGCCGACACGGGTGGCCCGCTGGTCGAGCATGCGCCGCGCCGTCCGGGCCTGCTGCCCCGTCCCCTCCGACAGCGTGACGAGGTCGTCGATGCCGGCGTCGCCGGTCAGCAGTCCGTGGTTGTGCGCGGCGGCGGTGAGTGCCGCGTCGCTGGCGACGGCCCACAGGCAGTCGTAGCGACCGCACGTGCACGCCACGGCGGCCTTGGCGCCGGAGCTGACGTGGTCGATGATGCCCGCGGCGTCGTGCTGGCCGCGGGCGATGGCGCCGTCCACCACGTGGGCGCAGCCGATGACGTTGCCGACGAAGAGGTAGAGGATGTTCCGCCGGCCCGCGTTCGCCGCGAGCCGGGCTTCGGTCAGTGCCAGCGCCCGGACCGTCGACTCGACGCGGGGCACCGGCAGGCCCTCGACCCGGAGACCGTCCGAAAACGCCACGTCACGCCAGCCGAGACCCTCGAACGCGCGGACGGCACCGGAATCGGGAGGAACCCAGCCGCCGGTGCACGCCCCATAGCCCACCACGTCGGCCGGCTGGACGCCCGTCTGGTCGATCAGCTCGCCGACCAGCCGCCTCGCCGTGGACAGCACCGAACTCGGCGCGGAGCTCCGGTGCTTGCGCGCACGCAGCCCGATCAGGTTGCCACCGAGGTCCACGAGTCCCGCGGTGACCCGCTGCATTCCGATGTGGACACCGAGGAACCGGTGGCGCGCCAGGTCCAGCGTGACGGGGGTGCGGGGCCGGCCGCGGCCTTGGGACTGCGCGGGTGCGGCTTCGGTGATGCACCCGGCGCGCTCCAGCTCGACGATGATCTTCGTGATGGCCGCGGGACTCAGCCCGACGACGGCGGCGATCTCCGACCGGGACACCGGGCCGGTGTCCCGGACCGCCTTGAGCACCACGGAGGCGTTGCTGCGCCGGAGGCTGTCGAGCTGCAGACCGGCTGGACTGGAGGCCCGGGTCGTCACGAGGCGCAGGCCTTTCCGCCGCCGGGGAACTCGAGGAGCGTCACGCTGTGCGGTTCGAAGGTGTGCCGCAGTGAACCGGCCTGCGCGTGCTCGCGGACGGTACGCGTGGAGATTTCCGGCGCCTGGCCGGGGAAGTTCAGCGCGTCGACCGAGGGCCCGTTGAGGGTCGAAACGGTGACCGGGCCGGCGATCGGCCCCGGCAGCTTCACGTCCGCGGGCAAGCCGTGCTCGGCGTCGCGGTTGACGACCACCATCCGGGTCGCCTGGCCGTCACAACTGGTCACCGCGCGCAGCGCCGGGTAGTCCCCCGCGGGCGCGGGGAGCACGGGATTCCCGGTCATGCTCGTCGTGACGAGGTGCCCGCCCGCCATCGAGGCGTACATCGACAGCATTTCCGCCCGGCCGGTCCGGACGAACTCGGGTGGACTCCCGAAGAGATTCTGCACGTCCGGTGTCCCGTCCTCGTTCGGCAGGTCGGCGGTGTTGGAGTTGATCGAGACCCGCACGTCGTTCTCGAGCTGGCCGGCGACCATGGCCGCGAGGTACAGGACGTGGGCGAGCCGCGCTTCGTACTGCGGCGCCGCCACGCCGATCGTGCCGTACTCCGTGACGAGCAGCTTCGGCCGCCGGGCCGTGTCGGGGAAGTAGTGGGCCATCCGGTCTCGCAGGTCGCGGAGCTCCTTGTCGCGGTCGGCCGTCGCGGCCTGCAGATTACCGTACCGCGTCAACGTTCCGTCCGGCGCCGGAGTGCTGTAGGAGTGCGTGCCGAGGCAGTCGTAAGCACGTGTTCCCATCGCCTTGGCGAACGCCGGCCGTCCCCAGCCCGAGCAGACCTCGATCGACGGGTCGACCTTCCGCATCGCGTCGCGGTAGGCGACGTACCCGTCGTGGTGGCCGCTGGTGTAGTCGATCGAGAGTGACGCCCCGGCGGGCGGCACCGCGCCATGCGTCCCGTCACCGAACCGGACCGTCCCCGCGGCCTTGCCGACGGTGTAGACGTGGGCAACGGGCGCCTGTCCCGCGAAGGAATCCACCCGCTGCCACAGCGCACCACCGACCTTGACGACGGGTTCGGCCGCCGGCCCGTCACCGGGCAAGGCGATGGGGCCGAAGCGGACCCGGTACTGCTGGTTCGCCGCGCCCGATCCCGTTTGCCGGTGCAGCAGGTCGCAGCCGGTGAACAGGCCGTCGTTGTCCTGGTACTGCGGGTCCTGCGCGGTCTGGTGCTGCCACCCGCCATCGATGAACTGCCCGAGCCGCGTCGTCTCGTCGTCGGACATCCAGTAGTGCTGTCCGGCGAGGTAGGGCTCGTTGCCGAACTCCCAGTGCCGGATGCCATATGGCGCCGGGTGACCGTTGCGGGCGCGGACTTCCGCCCAGTCGACACCGCCGCCGGGGTTGGTGTGCGTGCCGTCCGCGGGTGAGTTCAGGTACTCGACGTAGTCCGCCGCGTCCGCCGCCGTCCGGCCGATCGAGGGCACCATCACCAGGGTGTCGCCGCCGATGTCGTCGGCGAGCCGCTCGTTCTCGTCGGGCCCGAAACGGCTGTCCACCGCGACGAAGCGGCCGTTGGCGAACCCCGCCGACGTCTGGCAGCCCCGCTGGTCCTGTGGGCCGATCGCGCGGGTGAAGTCGAACATGTTGGCCACCGTGCCACCCGGGTAGCGCAGCGTGTGCAGGCCGGTCTGCTTGCTCAGCTCGACGATCCCGGGCGCCGGGGCGTCCCGGCCGGGATCCCAGATGCCCTTGCCGTCGTCGGGCCAGCGCTGGTTGGCCCCGACGATGCTCTCCGGGATCGCGCCGACCCGCTTGCCGTCCGAGGTCACGTAGCGATCGTTCGACACCGTGATCGTCGTCGGTGCGGCGTCCCGCGCGGACGAGGCCGGCGCGGCGGCGGCGGTGACCGCGAGCATCGCGGCCGTGGCGGTGGCCAACCGGCCGCGCTCGCGAAGGAAGCGTTGTGCCTGCTGGTTCACCGTGAGCCTCCCCGTAGTCCGAGGACGATTAACTTAACAGCTTGAAGTATTTCGCGCGACCGAGCTGTTGACCGAACCTTATTAATTTTCTAGTGTGTAGTAAATCCCCCGGGAGGTCGAGTGGTCCGCACGCTGGAGCTGATCGAGTCACGAGTCAGTGCGAGGACTCGGTGGCACTTCGTGGTGCTGCGCGACGGAGACACCAGCGCCGTGGGTGAATGCTCCGACGCCGGCGACACCGACGCGGTCATCCGGCGCCTGACCGCCCTGACTCCGTCGCTCGAAGGACGTGACCTCCTCGCCGACCGGACCTCCGTCGTCGACGAGCTGACGCGTGCGGTTGAATCCTTGCCACAGCAGGAAAAATTCGCCGCCGCCACGGTGCTGGGCGGTCTCGAGCAATCACTCGTCGACTTCGCCGCCCAAGCCGACGGCGAGCCCGTGTGGAAGTGGCTGGGCGGCGTCTCCCCCGATCGCGTCCCGCTCTACGCCAACATCAACCGGATGCCGGGCGGCCGGTCCCCCGCCGACGTCGCCGAGATGGCGGCCCGCGCCGTCGCGGCCGGCTTCACGTCCGTGAAGTGCGCCCCGTTCGACGTCCGCGAGCCCGGCCAGGACCTGGCCGACACCGGCGTCGCTCGGCTGCGAGCCATCCGCACCGCCATCGGCGAGGACGTCGGACTCAAAGTGGACTTCCACGAACGTCTCACCGCCGAAGACGTGCACCGGGTCCTCCCGGCGATGGAAGAGCTCGGCGTGGCGTGGCTCGAAGACGCCTTCGCCGTGCAGCACGTCGAAGACCTGCGTAGGCTCCGAGCCGCCACGACGCTGCCCCTCGCCGGCGGCGAGCTGATGTTCCACCTGGACGAGGCGCGCACCGCGGTCGCCGAGCACCTCGTCGACGTCCTCATGCCCGACGTCAAGCACGCCGGCGGGATCGAGCGGACCCTCTCGATCGCCCGCGCCGCCACCGGAACGGCGATCTCACCGCACAACCCGTCGGGCCCGGTCGCCACCGCCGCCAGTGCCCACCTGCTCGCCGCGTGTCCGAACGCGACAGTGCTGGAACACCAGTTCGGCGAGGTGCCCTGGCGGCCCGAACTGGTCGACGGCGCCGAAAACATCACTGACGGTCACTTGCACGTGAGCGACCGCCCCGGGCTCGGCGTCCGGCTCCGCACCGACCACCCCAGCTGCCGCGTCCTGTGGACGGCGAACATCTAGGAGTCCCGCGACCATGAACCAGCAACTCGTGCACCGTCGCACGGCGGCCCTGGCGGGCGCGGCCCTCTTGGCCGGTGCGCTCATGGGCTGTGGTGCCAGCGCTTCCGCGGGCCCCGGCGGCGGCACCGTGACGATCCTGCAGAGCGCGGACATCGCCCCCACCACGTTCCTGTCGCAGAACAACCCGAACTTCGCGATCATCCGGACCGTCTTCAACACGCTCACCACCTACGACCGCAAGACCCTCCAGCCCCAGCCGGAACTGGCCACGAGCTGGCAGCAGAGCTCGGACAAGAAGTCGATCACCCTGCACCTGCGGGACGGCGTGACCTTCCATTCGGGCCGGGAGTTCACCGCCGACGACGTCCTCTTCACGCTCAAGGCCGTGCAGCGGAAAGACGTGAGCTCCCAGCTCAAGCACGTCGCCGCGGCCATCACGGGTATGAAGGCCACCGACGCCCACACCGTGACGCTCACCCTGCAACAGCCCGTCTCGAACCTCTTCGACCTGTTCGAACTCATGCCGATCGTCGACCAGGCCACTTTCGACGACCTGCTCAAGGGCAGGCGGTTCGTCGGCACCGGACCGTTCACGGTGGACTCCTACACCCCGGGCGTGGGCGTCAAGCTGAAGAAGAACCCGCACTACTGGAAGACGGGCCTGCCGCACCTGGACGGGGTGAACATCGAGGTGCAGAGCCAGTCGCAGTCGATGCTGTCGTCGCTGCGGTCGGGGCAGAGCGAGGTGGGGCTCGACCTCGCCCCGCTCGACACGGCCGTGCTGCGCGGCGACCCCGCCTTCCGGGTCATCGCCAGCGAGGCCGACGACGCCACCTACTACGTGGCGTCCAATGTGAAGCTCAAACCGCTCGACGACGTCCGGGTGCGACAAGGGATCGCGTGGGCGATCGACCGGCAGCGCATCCTCGACCAGGCACTGGCCGGGATCGGCCGGACGAGCTCCCTGCCCTGGTCGGAGTCCTCGCCGGCGTTCGACCCCGCAAAAGCCGGGACATACCACCAGGACATCGGCAAGGCGCGGCAACTGATCGCCGCCGCGGGCGCCGTGGGCAAACCCGTCAACGTCGCGTTCAACTCGGGCTTCCTCACCAACCAGACGATCGCCGAGATCGTCCAGTTCGGCCTGAAGAACGCCGGGCTCGACCCGAAGCTGGTCCCGTTGCAGGCCGCCGACTTCTTCGCCAAGCTCGGCAACGGCAACCTCCCCGGCCTCTACGTGAACGTGCACGGCTTCGGCCAGCTGAGCCCCGCCACCCTGGTCAAGGGCGCGTTTCCCTTCAACGCCAAGAAGAACGCCTCCAACTTCGACTCCCCCGAGTACCGGGCCGTCGCGGACCAGCTGTGGAGCGCGAACGATCCCGCCGCCTACGGCCGTGCGAACGACTTCCTGCTCGAGAACCAGTTCGTGAGCGACCTGGTCGTCAGCGCACACACCTTCACCGTCTCCAGCCGACTGAAGAACCTGGACTACACCATGTACGACTACATCGATCTCGACGACGCGTACCTGACGGATTGAGAGCGCCGACATGATCAGGTACGCACTCCGGCGGGTACCGTCGGCCATCCTGGTGCTGCTGGTGGCCTCGGTGGTGGTCTTCGCGGTCCCCCGGCTCACCCAGGGCGACGCGGTCACCGCGCTGGCGGGTCCCGACGCCACCGAAGAGACCCGGACGGCGATCAGGCAGGGCCTCGGGCTCGACCAGAACGTCGTCCTCCAGTACGTGCACTGGCTGCGGGGCCTGGTGACGGGCGACCTCGGCACCTCCTACATCCGCAAGGTGCCCGCCGTCGAGGCGATCGGTACCGCGCTCACCCAGACGATCACCCTGACCTGCGCCGCGCTGCTGCTCGCCGTGGTGCTCGGCGCCCTCGGCGGGGTGCTGCTGGGGACCAGCCGCAGGCCACTCGTGACCAGGCCCGTCGGAGCGCTCGTCTCACTGTCGTTCGCGCTCCCGCCCTACGTGACCGGCGTGCTGCTGGTGCTCGCCCTGGCGGTGACCGTGCGGCTGCTGCCCGCGGGCGGCTACGTGGGATTCGGGGACGACGCCGGGCTCGCATTCCGGTCGCTGCTCATGCCCGCGCTCTGCCTGGCCCTGCCCGCCGTCGCCGTGTTCGCCCGTTTCCTCGGCGCGTCGATCCGCCAGGTGATGGACGAGGACTTCGTCCGGACCGGCGTCGCCAAGGGCCTGCCCCGCCGGCGGCTGGTGTCGGCGCACATCGTGCCCAACGCGCTGCCGCCCGTGCTCGCCGTGCTCGGCATCCAGGTCGGCCAGATGCTGGGCGGCGCCATCGTCGTCGAAGCCATCTTCGCCTGGCACGGGATCGGCGACCTGCTGGTCAACTCCGTGCTCAACCGCGACTACGTGCTCGTGCAGGACCTGCTGCTGCTCACCGTCGCCGTGTTCGTGGTGGTGCAGACCCTCACCGACCTCGCGCACGCCGCGGTCGATCCCCGCGTCCGGTTGGAGGCATGATGACCGCGATCTCGACATCAGTGGCCGGCGTACCCGCACGGGAACGCTCGCGCTGGGCCCGTGCCCTGCGGTATCCCGAAGCCGTCACCGGGCTCGCCATCGTGGTCCTGCTGATCGCGCTCGGCCTGCTCGCCCCCTGGATCGCGCCCTACGGGTTCGACGCGCAGACCGCCGACAGCTTCGCCGGGCCCAGCGCGAGCCACCTCCTGGGCACCGACGAACTCGGTCGCGACATCCTCACCCGGGTGCTCTACGGGATCCGGCAGGACGTGTTCGTCGCCGGTCTCGCCGTCCCGCTCGGGGCCGTCGTCGGGACGCTGCTCGGGCTGCTGTGCGGCCTGCACCGCATCGTCGACACCATCCTGGAGCGCGTCTTCGACGTGCTGCTCGCCTTCACCGCGCTCGTGCTCGGTGTCGCGGTGTCGGCGACCGCGATCGGGCCCGGCATGACGTCGATCGTCGTCACGGTCGTGCTCGTCAACGTCCCGCTCTTCGGCAGGCTCACCCGGACCGCGGTACGCGGCCAGCGCACCCGCGACTACGTGGTGGCCGCCGAGGTGATCGGCACCAGCCGCATTCGCGTCCTGCTGCGGCACATCCTGCCCAACGCCCTCGACTCGCTGATCGTCCAGGCCGCGCTGAGCCTGTCCATGGCGGTGTTCATCGAGGGCGCGATGAGCTTCGTCGGGCTCGGCATCTCGCCGCCGGCGCCCTCGCTGGGCGCGCTGCTGCGCACCAGCGCCAACTTCGTCAACCAGAGTCCGTGGTACGCCCTGGGGCCGATCATCGTGGTGGTCGCGCTGGTGCTGGGCTTCAACCTGATCGCGGACGGACTGAACAAGGGGTTGCTGCGCCGATGAACCCGACCACATGGGAATCGACCACGTGCGTGGTCACCGGTGCCGCCCGTGGCATCGGCCGTGCGATCGCGGCACACCTGCACAGCCTCGGGAGCACGGTGGTGGGCCTCGACATCGAGAGGGGCGACGACGCGCCGTGGGAGACCGTCACCGGCGACGTCACCGACGACGCCGTCCGCGAAACCTGCATCCAGGCCGCTACCTCCGCTCCCTTCGAAACCGGCGTGCTCATCAACTGCGCCTTCGCGGAAGAACGGGCGCCGCTGAGCGACGGCACCGACGAAGGGTGGGCGCGCACGCTCGACGTCTCGCTCCGCGCGCCGGTCGCGCTCAGCCGCCGGTTCGTCCGCGGGCTGGACGGCAAGCCGGGCGCCATCGTCAACGTCGGCTCGGTGCACGCGTTCCGCGCCCAGCGCGGGTTCGGCGCCTACGCCGCCGCGAAGGCGGCGCTGACCGCGTTCACCCGCAACGCCGCGCTCGAGTGGGGCCCACTGGGGGTTCGGGTCAACGCCGTCGCACCCGCGTTCATCGCGGTGGCGCGCAACGCCCACCGCTGGCAGAACCCCGCCGAGCTCACCCGCATCGAGCACAACTACCCGCTGCGCCGCGTCGGCCGGCCGGAGGAGGTCGCCCGGTGCGTCGCCTTCCTCGCCGGCCCCGACGCCTCCTTCGTCACCGGCGCGGTGCTGCCGGTCGACGGTGGGCTGCTGGCGCGGCTGCCGGAAGGGGAATGACCATGAGCGAAACCATCCTCAGCGTCCGGGACCTGGTCACCACGTTCGACACCGAACGCGGCCAGGTCCACGCACTCAACGGCGTGTCGTTCGACGTCGGCGCCGGCGAGACGCTCGGCATCGTCGGCGAGTCCGGGTCCGGCAAGTCCGTCACCGCGACGTCGGTGCTGCGGATGGTCCGCGCTCCGGGCCGGATCGAGTCGGGCGAGGTCCGCTACCACGGCCGGAATCTCGTCGAGTTGCCCGAGCGCGAGCTGCGCAAGGTCCGCGGCGGCGGCATCAGCATGATCTTCCAGGACCCGATGTCCTCGCTGAACCCCGTGATGCGCATCCGCGACCAGCTCGTCGAGGCCATGACCGCGCACGGGAAGTTCACCGGCGCCCAGGCCCGGACGCGTGCGGTCGACCTGATGCGCCGCGTCGGCATCGCCGACCCGGAAAGCCGGCTGGCCGACTACCCGTACGCCTTCTCCGGCGGAATGCGCCAGCGCGTCGTGATCGCCATGGCGCTGGCGAACGAACCCGACGTCATCATCGCCGACGAGCCGACCACCGCGCTCGACGTCACCATCCAGGCACAGATCCTGGACCTGCTCGCGGAGCTCAACCGGGACCTCGGCACCGCGATCGTGCTCATCACGCACAACCTCGGCGTGGTCGCCCGGTCGTGCAAACGGGTCGCCGTGATGTACGCCGGGCGCATCGTCGAGCAGGCACCGGTGGACGAGCTGTTCGCGGCCCCGCGCCACCCCTACACCCGCGCCCTGCTGGCGGCGACGCCCCAGCTGGCAGGCTCGCGGGAGGTGCCGCTGGTCCCGATCGAGGGCCGCCCACCCGACCTCGTCACGCCGCCTCCCGGATGCACGTACGCTCCTCGGTGCTACGCGGCGACCGCGCGGTGCCACGAGGAACGGCCACCGGACTTCGGCGACGGCGGGAACCGGGTGTGGGCGTGCTGGGTGTCCGGAGAGGACGGTGACCTGCCACCCCTGCCCGCTCCCCCGGCGCCACCGGAACGCGCCGAGGATTCCCGCACGGAAAAGCCGTTGCTCACGGTCGAAAACCTCCTGAAGACCTTCCCCGTCACCCGGCGGACCGGCCGGCTGCGGCGCGAGACCGTCGACGTCAGCGCCATCGACGATGTCGACTTCTCGATCGCGCCAGGGGAAACACTCGGGCTGGTCGGCGAATCGGGCTGCGGAAAGTCCACTGTGGCCAAAGCACTGCTCGGGATCCACCCGGCCACCTCGGGCACCATCGAATTCGACGGCCGGAACGTCGGCACGCTGCGCGGCACCGACTTGGCCCGCTACCGCGGCCAGACCCAGCTGGTGTTCCAGGATCCGCTGTCCTCGCTCAACCCCCGGCTGACGATCGGCGACGCCATCGCCGAACCGCTCCTGGTGCACCGCATCGCCAAGGGCGCACCGGCCAGGCGGCGCGTCGGCGAGCTGCTCGAGCTCGTCGGGCTCGAGCCGCGGGCCGCGACGCGGTACCCGCACGAGTTCTCCGGCGGCCAGCTGCAGCGGGTGGTCATCGCGCGCACCCTGGCCGTCGAACCCCGGCTGCTCGTGTGCGACGAGGCCGTGTCGGCGCTCGACGTTTCCCTGCAGGCTCAGATCATCAACCTGCTGCAGCGGCTCCAGCGGGAGCTCGGTCTCGCCTACCTGTTCATCGGCCACGACCTCGCGACGGTCCGGCACATCTCGCACCGGATCATGGTGATGTACCTGGGCCGGGTCGTGGAATCCGGTCCGTCCGACGAGGTCACCGCCCGCCCGCGGCACCCCTACACCGCGAGCCTGCTCTCGGCGGTGCCCGCCCCGGATCCGGCAGCCGAGCGACGGCGGGAGCGCATCGTGCTGAGCGGAGACGTGCCAAGCCCGGTGAACCCGCCCTCGGCGTGCCGCTTCCACACCCGCTGCCCGATCGGGCCCGCGGTGCACCCCGAGCGCACGATCTGCGCCACGGAACGCCCCGTACTCCGTCAGGTCGACCCCGGCCGGTTCGCCGCCTGCCACTTCCCCGGCGACCTCGGTGCCGGCCGGCCGACGCTCGTGTCCGAGGCGTCGTGAACGCCGTCATCCAGGCGATCCGGGAGTCGCGTCTGGTGGCGATCCTCCGCGGCGGGGAAGCCGGCCACCTCCTCGACGGCAGCCGAGTGCTCGTCGACGAAGGTGTCCGGGTCCTGGAGTTCCCCCTCACCGGCCCGGACGTGCTGGACGTCGTCACCGCGGCGGCCGAGGCACTGGACGGCGGGGCTTTCGTCGGCGCGGGCACCGTCCGCACGCTCGACGACGCCCGGCGCGCGATCGACGCCGGCGCCCGCTTCCTGGTGTCCCCAGCGCTTTCCGTCCCCGTTGTCGAATACGCGTCGGCCCGGGACATCGCGGTCCTGCCCGGCACGTTCACCCCCACCGAGATCGACACCGCACTGCAGGCCGGCGCCGAGCTGGTCAAGCTCTTCCCGGCGAGCTCCCACCAGCCCGAGTTCCTCCGCCAACTCCACGCCCCGCTACCGCAGGCAGGCGTCGTCCCGACCGGCGGCGTCGACCTGGCGGCCGCTCGATCCTGGCTGGCGGCGGGCGCGGTGGCGGTGGGCGTCGGCTCGCCGTTGACCGGGGAATGCCTCGTGACGGGAGACTTCGCCGCACTGCGCACCCGAGCACGCACCTGGCTGGATGGATGGGTGGCCGGACCGGTCCCTTACCGAACCCGAACACAGCGCTGATGCGGCTCTGTCGTGACGCCCATAGCCTGCGGACATGGCACACCGGACCCGTGTTTTCCTGACCCTGGCCTTGACCGTGACGATGGCCGCCGCAGCCTGCAGCACCGGCGGTTCGACGTCGCCCCAAGCTTCCGGAGCAGCGGGCGGCAAACCGAACATCGTCCTCGTCCTCACCGACGACCTGTCGATGAACCTGCTCCAGTACCTGCCGCACGTGCAGGACATGGCCAAGACCGGGACCACCTTCGCCGACTACACGGTCACCGACTCACTCTGCTGCCCGTCGCGGTCGTCGCTGTTCACGGGCATGGTGCCGCACAACACCGGGGTGTTCACCAACGGCGGCAAGGACGGCGGGTACGCCACGTTCCACGGCCGCGGCGACGACAAGTCGACTTTCGCGACGTCGTTGCAGCAGGCCGGGTACCACACCGCGATGATGGGCAAGTACCTCAACGGCTACGACCCCAAGACCAGCGGCGTGCCCCCGGGCTGGAACGAGTGGGACGTCGCCGGCAACGGCTACGGCGAATTCGACTACGACCTCAACGAAAACGGCACGATCAAGCACTACGGCAAGACGCCCCAGGACTACCTGGTCGACGTCATGGCCGGCAAAGCCGCGCAGTTCGTCGGCAGCTCGGCCGGCGCGCACACCCCCTTCGCGATCGAGCTCGCCACGTTCGCCCCGCACGGCCCCTACACCCCGGCGCCCCGCGACGCCGACGCCTTTCCCGGTCTCACCGCGCCGCGCGGACCCGCCTTCGACACTCTGCCGTCCGCGGCGCCACCGTGGCTCGCGTCCCGCACACCGTTGACGGACAAGGAAAAGCAGAAGATCGACCAGGACTTCCGCAAGCGTGCGCAGGCCGTGCAGTCGGTGGACGCGATGATCGGCACCGTGCAAGCCGCGCTCGACAAGGCCGGGGTACGCGACAACACCGACATCGTCTTCACCTCGGACAACGGCTACCACATGGGTGAATACCGGCTCACTCCCGGCAAGCAGACGGCCTTCGACACCGACGTGCACGTGCCACTGGTGGTCACCGGCCCCGGCGTCAAAGCCGGCGCGACGGTCGACCAACCGGCGGAAAACATCGACTTGCGGCCGACCTTCGAAGCACTCGCCGGCGCCCGCACACCCGACCAGGTGGACGGCGAAAGCCTGGTGCCGCTGCTGAGGGGCACCACACCGCAGGCCTGGCGCACGGTCGGGCTGGTCGAGCACCACGGCCCGGACTTCGACAAAACCGACCCGGACAAGCCGACGAAAAACAGCGGCAACCCGAGCACCTACGAGGCGATCCGCGGCGCCACCTACACCTACGTCGAGTACACCGACGGAACCAAGGAATACTACGACCGGAGCAAAGACCCCCAGGAACTGCACAACACCGCGGCCGACCTTCCGGCAGACACCGCGAAGCAACTGCACGACACGCTGCAGGCCATGATCTCCTGCCACGGCGCGACCGCTTGCCGACACTGAAGCCGGTCGAGGATGAGGCTGCTGGTGCCGGCGGGCAAGCGCGCCGGACAGCGGCGCCTTTCATCGCGCTCATGACGGACGACGTCCGGATGCCGCCGCTGCCGTTCGAGTACCGCCGGGAGCGAGGCGCATCGGTTCGTCAACGCGATCAGCGCTGACCCAGGCCGAATCGACGGCACAGTGTCCATCGGGGCGAACGGTCAATTCGCCGGGGCGAGTACGTCGGCGACCGCGCCACCAACGGATTGCACCTCGCGGGCGTCATCGTCATCGGCGTGGCCGGCGACCGAACCAGTGAGTTCACCCGCTTCGACACCGCAACCGCGCCGTACTTCGGGCGAGCACGAACGCTGGACCAGAGACGGTTGGACTGAATCCCTTGTCGACGAAGAAGATTTCGCGCTGGAAACCCCCACCGATTCGTCCGGCGGACAGCTCCGAATGCTTACGGGACCTTCCTGCCGGACCCGGTCACGCGTCGAAGCGGAAATACACGGTGCGGTGGTAGTCGCCGGTGGCAGCGTTCGGCCGGCTCTCCGGGCCCAGCGACGCAACGCCGTGGAACTTGTTCCCGATCGGCGCGATGCCGTCCAGGAGCGAGAGGCCGCCGGCCGGGTAGGTGACCACCGCGTTCTGCGGATCGGGTCCGGTGGCCGGGGTGAACAGCCGCAGGAACAGACCTTCCTCCGCGGCGACCACCGTGACCGTGCCCTCGGTCGTGTCCAGCGCCGCCCAGCAGGTCCGCGCGTGGTAGCCCTTGAACTCCGGGTACGCGAACCCGCTCGCCCCGGTCGCCGTGTTGTTGTACGGCTTGCTCCAGACGCCGGGAGCCACCCCGCGCAGCCGATTCTTGTAGACGCGGTACGGCCCGTCCCCGAGCCACGTCACGCCCCGGACGTTCGCCTCCGGATAGTCGAAGTTCACGCCGAGGTGGTCGTGGTCGCCGGTGGCGCGGTAGCTGTACTCCAGCCGCAGCCAGCCGTTGGCGTCCAGGCGCCAGCGCACGGACGTCAGATCACCGCTGTAGTCGCAGTGCACGACCCAGCCGGTGCCGTCGCGGAAGTGGCTGAACGCGGTGAGCGTGGCCGCTCCCCCGGCCGGGGCGGGACCGTTGGCCAGCGACACCGGCGTACCGCCGCGGCGCACGCCGGTCAGCCGTCCGTCGGCCTTTCCGATGGTGACCCGGGTGGCTCCGGCGACGAGCACGACGTCGGCGGCGGTCTCGGTCGCGGTGACGCTGCCCGTGGTCGCCGGCTTGACCAGGCGCGCGGCGAAGTCCGGCGCCTTGCGGACGCGCCACGTCCAACCCGCGACTTCCCGGCCGGTCGGGTCGGTCACGCTCAGCCGCAGCGCGTCGGCGGCGGCCCAGTCGGCGGGCAGGCCGAGCGTCACCGCGCCGGTGGCTCCCGGGGCGACGTCCGGCGCGCCGGCCTGGCCCTGAGCCAGGATCCGGTGACCGGTGCCCGCGCCGGGCGCGGGGAACGCCAGCAGCTGCCAGCTGAACGGGCACGCCCGGAGGTTCGTGAAGTCGTACCGGTTGACGAGCTTCACGGTCTTGTCGAACGACGTCGGGAAAACCGAGTCGTAGTAGGCCGGACTGGCCAGCTGGACCGGTGACCAGATGTCCTTGATCGTGAAGAAGCTGCCTTCCTTCTCCCGGTACGGTCCGAGGATGCCGTCGGGGGCGCGGCTGCCGTTGGTGTCGAGGGCGCCGCCGCGGTCGTCGCGCGCGACGCTTTCGTCGACGAGCGCCCAGATGAACCCGCCCGCCGAGCGCTGCGACCCGCCCATGAGCTTCCAGTAGTCGTTCAGGCCGGCTCCGGCACCGCCGTCGTAGAGCCCGTGCAGGAACTCGGTCGGCAGGAAGATCGTGCTGCCGGCGACCTTGCTCGCGGTGCTGCTGTAGGTCTGGTAGTGACTCGTGTCGACGCCGCTGAACGTCGTCCACGGGTGCAGGACCGCCCTCCGCTGCGGGTCGTACTGCCCGAAGTCGTCGTCCAGCGCGGTGTTCCAGCCGCCTTCGTTCCCGTTGTCCCAGAACAGGATCGACGGGTGGTTGACGTCGCGCTCGACCAAGGCCTCGACCAGCGGCGCGCCCACGCCCTCGTCGTAGTGGTGCTGCCAGCCGGTCAGCTCGTCCAGGACGTAGAGCCCGAGCTCGTCGCAGAGGTCGAGGAAGTACGCGTCCGGCGGGTAGTGCGACATCCGGACGGCGTTCATGTTCATGTCCTTCATCAGCCCGATGTCCAGCCGGGCGAGCCGCGGACTCGACGCCCGGCCGGAGGTCGGCCAGAAGGTGTGCCGGTTCGCTCCTTTGAGGACGATTCGCTTCCCGTTGACGTAGACGCCGTCACCGGCCCGGACCTCGATCGTGCGGAACCCGAAGCGCTCGACGGTGCTGTGCAACGGCTCCCCGGCGGCGCTGACGAGCGTCAGCTCGACCTGGTGGAGGTTCGGCGTTTCGGCCGTCCACAACGGTGGCCGGGCCGCGGTGGTCGTCAGGGTCGCGCTGGTCGCGCCGCTCGCCAAGGCGACCGAGAAGGCGCCACCGACGGCCGTGCCGTCGAGCCGGCGCAGCTGCGCGGTCAGCCGGGCCGCCGCGGTCACCCCCGCGAGCGTGACCTGAGCGGCGAAGGTTCCGTCCGCGCGAGCGTCGATCGCGACGCGGTCGATCCGGGCGGCCGGGTACGCCTGCAGCGACACCGGCCGGAAGAGCCCGCCGAAGTTCCAGAAGTCGCCGCGGCGCTCGGCGTCGTTCACCGAGTTGTCCGCCGATTCCTTGCTGACGGTCGCCTCGAGCAGGTTCGGCTCGCCGAGCCGCACCAGGGCCGTCACGTCGTAGCGGAAACGGTAGAAGCCGCCCTGGTGCACCGGCCCCGCCGAGACACCGTTGACCCGCACGTCGGCGTCGGTCATCGCGGCCTCGAACACCAGGAAGATCCGACGGCCGGCCCAGGACGCCGGTGGCGTGAACGAGTGCCGGTAGTTGCCCTTCTCCGCCGGGACGAGATCCCCGCCGTAGTGGTAACTGCCGAAGCCGTGGCACTCCCAATTGGACGGTGTCGGGATCGTGGCCCACTCCTCCGCGCGCCGGCCGGCCGTGACCTGGAAGTCCCAGTCGACGGTGTGGTCGGCGTCGCTGCCGGTGAGGAGCAGCGTTTCGGTCACCGGGCCGGTTCCGGCCGCCGAAGCGGCTCCGGACGTCGGCAATCCCGCCGCGGCCACGCCGGCCGCGCTGATCGCCAGAGCCTGACGACGGGTCAGTTCCACCAGACCTCCCGAGATCCGATCTGATATATGACACACCGTACAACGGGAAGCAGTCACTGGGCGGACAAGCAGCCGGACAAGTCTTGACGTCCGAGCGAGGGCCCACGAAAGTGGTGCGGCACTCCGCCCCTCCTGTGGTCCCCGGCTGATCCACCGTGAAAGGTAGGAGCATGTTCTCCTCGAACCTCCGCCGTCGGCTGCGCCTCGGTGTCGTGACCGCGGTGATCGCCGCCGGCGCGGTGGTCGCGCCGACCGCCACCACCGCGACCGCCGCCACCGGTTCGACGGTGGTCGGCGTGGCTTCCGGGCGGTGCCTGGACGTCGTCGGCAACAGCACCGCGGCGAAGACGCGCGTCAACATCTACGACTGCAACGGGCAGGCCAACCAGGCATGGACGTTCACAGCGGCCGGCGAGCTGCGGGTGTACGACGCCGCGATGTGCCTCGACGTCGCCGGCGCGAGCACCACCTCCCCGGCCGACGCGCAGATCTACCCCTGCAACGGCGGCGCCAACCAGAAGTGGCGGATCAGCGCCGACGGCGCCATCACCGGCGTGCAGTCGGGTCTCTGCCTGGACGTCACCGCGGCGGGCACCGCGAACAGCACCCTGGTCGGGTTGTGGACCTGCACCGGCGGGGGCAACCAGCAGTGGCGGACCTCCCTCGGCGACACCCAGCCGCCGACCGTGCCGGCCGACCCGCGGGTGAGCGACCTGGTCTGCGACGCCGTGACGTTCTCGTGGAACGCCGCCACCGACAACGTGGGCGTGACGTTCTACGACGTCTACCACGACGGCCAGCTGATGAAGTCGGTGAGCGGGAGCACCCTGTCGACGAGCCTCACCGTGGTCGGCGGCGTGACCTGGGGCCTGTACGTGAACGCGAGGGACGCCGCGGGCAACGTCTCACAGGCCAGCGCCACCGTGCCGATCACGCCGCCGCGGTGCCAGCCGGACACCCAGGCGCCGAGCGCGCCGACGAAGCCGACCGGCAGCGCGTCCGGCACCACGGTGACCCTGAACTGGACCGCGGCCACGGACAACATCGGCGTCCGGGCCTACGACGTCTACCGCGGTGGCGCCAAGGTCGGCGCGGTCACCGGAACGGCCACCGCGCCGCCCGCGACCACCTTCGTCGACAGCGGGCTGGCGGCGAACACGAGCTACTCGTACTACGTCGTCGCGCGGGACGCCCAGGCGAACGTGTCGCCGCCCAGCGCGACCACGACCGTGACCACCGGCGCGGCCTGCGGCGACTCCGTGTGCGCGGTGACGCAGATCGCGACCGACACCGACATCCCGTGGGGCCTGGTGACCCTGCCGGACGGCACGATCCTCTACACCCGGCGCGACGCCCACGACATCGTCCACCTGAACCCGGCCACCGGGGCCAAGACGTCGGTGGGCACGGTCCCCGGGGTGGACAACACCGACGGCGAGGGCGGCCTGCTCGGCTTGGCCGTCTCGGCCGGGTTCGCCGGTGACCACTGGCTCTACATCATGCACACCTCGCCGTCCGACAACCGGATCGTGCGGATCAAGCTGGAGAACGACAAGCTCGACACGGCGTCGGAGCAGGTCCTGCTCAACGGGTTGCTGCGCAACAAGTTCCACAACGGCGGCCGGCTGCGCTTCGGTCCCGACGGCAAGCTCTACGCCAGCACCGGTGACGCCCAGAACGGCGACAACGCGCAGAACAAGGCCAGCCTCAACGGCAAGATCCTGCGGCTGAACCCGGACGGCACCGTGCCGTCGGACAACCCCTTCGGCAACGCGGTGTGGAGCTACGGCCACCGCAACCCGCAGGGCCTGGCTTTCGACTCCCAGGGCCGGTTGTGGGAGCAGGAGTTCGGCAACGCGATCATGGACGAGACCAACCTGATCATCAAGGGCGGCAACTACGGCTGGCCGGCGTGCGAAGGCACGTCCGGGACGTGCGGCACCGCGGGTTTCATCGCCCCGAAGCGGACCTACCCCACCGCGGACGGCTCGTGCTCCGGCATCGCCATCGTCCGCGACGTGCTCTACGTCGCCTGCGAACGCGGGACCCGGATGTACCGCGAGGTCATCAGCGGCAACGACCTGACGAACGTCCAGGCGTACTTCAACGGCACCTACGGACGGCTGCGCACGGTCGAACCCGCCCCCGACGGCGGCCTGTGGCTCACGACGACCAACAACGGCGACAAGGACAGCATCCCCGACAACAGCAACGAGAAGATCTTCCACGTCGCGCTGGGCGGCTAGCCAGGCAACTATCGTCTACCTCGATCTCGGTCGCCTCAACTTCCCATCCCCTTTCAGGTTTCGTCACTGACGGTGCTCCAACACCGAGGGCTGGGATGACGGGGTGTCAGCTGAGTTGATCGTGAATGCGTTGGTGACGGGGGCGGCTGGCCGGGCTGGATCTCGATCGCGACGCCGAGTTGGTAGCCGTGGCTCGACGACTGGTGGACCTCGTCAGCCGAGCCGGGAAGTACGAGGTCGAATTCTCAGGCGTTGACGTACGCCAGCACGGCCAGCACCCGCCGGTGACCGCTGTCGCTCGTGGGCAGGCCGAGCTTGCGGAAGATGTTGCCGATGTGCTTGGTCACCGCGCGTTCGGTGACGACCAGGTCCTTGGCGATCGAGAGGTTGTCGTGGCCCTGCGCCATGAGGTGCAGCACCTCCTGCTCCCGGGCGGTGAGGCTGTCCAGCGGGTCGCGCTTGTTCATCAGCTGTGACACCACCTCGGGGTCGAGCGCGGTGCCCCCGGCCGCGACGCGCTCGAGGGCGTCCAGGAACTCCTCGACCCGGCCGACCCGGTCCTTGAGCAGGTACCCGGTGCCGGCCGCGCCGGTCGCCAGCAGTTCCTTCGCGTAGGCCTGCTCCACGTACTGGGACAGCACCAGCACCGGCAACCCGGGAAGGTGCTCGCGGGCCTCGATCGCCGCGCGCAGGCCTTCGTCGCGGAAGCTCGGGGGCATCCGGACGTCGAGCACCGCGATGTCCGGGCGGTGCTCCAGCAGCGTCGGCAGGATTTCCGGGCCGCCGGCCGCGATCCCGACGATCTCGTGCCCCGCGCTCTTGACCAGCAGCGAAATCCCCTCCCGCAGGAGGGCGTTGTCCTCGGCGAGCACTATGCGCATGGCAGCAGTACCTCGATCGTCGTTCCCACGTTCACCGGACTGTCGATCCGGGCAGTTCCGTCCAGCGCCGCGACCCGGCGCCGGATGCCGGACAACCCACTGCCGCCCTCGGCGTCGGCGCCGCCCTGGCCGTCGTCGCGGACCGTGACGCGCAGGCTGTGCCCGTCGCCGTCGAGGATCACTTCGGCGTGCGCGGCCGTGCTGTGCTTCGTGACGTTGGTCAGTGACTCGGCGACGACGAAGTATGCCGCCGCCTCGATCGCCGCCGGTGGGCGGGGCAGGTCGTCGGGAACCCGGACCGATACCGGGATGCGCTGCCCGCCCGCCAGTGCGTGGACGGCGCCGCCCAGCCCGCGGTCGGCGAGGATCGGCGGGTAGATGCCGCGGATGATCTCGCGGAGGTTGCCCAGGGAGTCCTCGATTCCCGTCCTGGCGTCCCTGAGCAACGCCGCGGCCGGGTTCTCCGGTTCGGCCCCCAGGGTGCGTTCGGCCAGGCCGATCCGCACCGCGACGGCGACCAGCTGCGCCTGGATCCCGTCGTGCAGGTCGCGCTCGATGCGGCGCAGCTCGGCGCCGTGCGATTCCAGCGCCTCGGCTCTGGTCCGGGTGAGGGTCTCGACCTGCTGGGCCAGCACCTCGGCGTCGCCGGGTCCGAGCAGCGAGCGCGCGAGCCGGAGCTGGCCGCGGGCGATCAGCGGCACCAGCCAGTACACCGCGGCGGCGTAGGCCACGGCCTGCAACAGGGGCAACGTGAGCGCCTCGGGCCACGTCTCGATGATGACGAACATCCCGGTGATGGTGCGCGGCGGGAACAGCCACCAGTACGCGGGCGTCAGCGCGCTGATCACGATCGCGGGCCACAGCGCGATGCCGGTCAGGCCGGGGAACGTGCCCGCGAAGCCGTGGACGGCCATCCAGAGCAGGTCGCGCCAGGTGGCCGGGTCCCGGACCGCACGCAATCGGCCGCCGCCCTCGGCGTGGGCGGCTTCCGGCAGCCGGTACCCGAGGTGGCGCCCGACCCGCTCGCGTTCCAGCCCGGCCAGTGCACGCACCGGCTTGGCCACCGCCGGCACGAACGGCAGCAGCAGCACGAGCAGCGGCGCGACGACCACGCCGGCCAGCGCGGGCAGCGCGGTCTGCAGCCCGGATGCCAGCACCGCGGTCGCGCCGGTGCTGCGTCTGATCGCTGTCGTCATCGCCGCTCCCCTGGCCTGCGGTGCAGTGTCCGAACTCTACTGAACCCCCCGAGGGGGTGTAGCCGGCTACACCCCCGGTTCGGGATCCCGGCCCCGTGTGCCGCGCCCCGCCCGCTCATAGCGTCGGGATCACCGGATTCCAGGGGAAAGGACGCAGGCCATGACAGCGGTCGCGAACGGGCTCGAGTACGCGGTGCAGATGGACTCGGTGGCCAAGACCTACGGCAAGGGTGACGCCGCGGTGCACGCGCTCAAGGGCGTCAGCCTCGGCCTGCGGCGCGGGAGCTTCACGGCGATCATGGGCCCGTCCGGGTCGGGCAAGAGCACTTTCCTGCACTGCGCCGCCGGGCTGGACCGGCCCACGTCGGGTCGCATCATGCTGGGCGAAACCGAGCTGACCGGGCGCCGCGAGTCCGAGCTGACCGCGCTGCGGCGGGAGCGGATCGGCTTCGTCTTCCAGTCCTACAACCTCCTGGACGCGCTGACGGTCGAGCAGAACATCGTGCTCCCGCTGCGCCTGGGCAACCAGCGGTTCGACCCGGTGTTCCTCGCCGAGGTCGTCCGGTCGGTCGAGTTGGACGTCCCCCTCGACCGCCGCCCGAGCAAGCTTTCCGGTGGTCAGCAGCAGCGGGTCGCGATCGCCCGGGCCCTGGTCACCCGGCCCGAGGTGGTGTTCCTCGACGAGCCGACGGGCGCGCTGGACACCCGCACCGCGCGGCAGGTGCTCGCCACGTTGCGACAGACCGTGGACCGGTGGGGTCAGACGGCGCTGATGGTCACGCACGACCCGGTCGCGGCCTCCTACGCCGACACCGTGGTGTTCCTCGCCGACGGCCGGATCGCCGGCGAGCTGACCGGCGGGACCCCGGAGCGGATCGCCCAGCGCATGACCCACCTCGGGGAGTGGTGATGAGCATGTTCGCCTTGGCCTGGCAGACGATCCGCGCGCGCCGAACGGCGTTCGCCGCCGCGTTCGTGGCGGTGTTCGCCGGTTCCGCCCTGATCACCGCGAGCGGTGTCCTGCTCGAATCCGGGCTGCGCTCGGGAATCCCGCCGCAGCGCTACGCCGTCGCCGCGGTGGTCGTCACCGCCGAGCAGTCGACGTCGACCGACGGCGAGGACCAGCGGTTCGCCGAGCGCGTTCCGCTGCCCGTCACCCGGGCCGGCGACATCGCCCGGGTGCCCGGGGTCGCCGCGGTGGTGCCCGACGTGAGCGTCACGGCCGATCTGCGGGGTGCGGCCGGCTCGGTCCCGCTCGTCGCCCACGGGTGGTCCTCGACGCGGCTCGGTGCGGGCACGCTCACCGGCGGCCGGGCCCCGGAGCGACCCGACGAGGTGGTGCTCGACGCGGGGCGCGTCGGCGCCGTGGTCGACGTGACGGTCGGTGGGGTCGCGTCGTCGTACCGGGTGGTCGGCACCATCGCGGCCGGGCAGCCGTCGGCGTTCTTCACCGACGAACAAGCCCGCGTCGCCGCCGGCCGGCCGGACACGGTGGACGCTGTCGCCGTCTTGGCCGAGCCCGGCGCCGACGAAGCGGACCTCGCCCGGCGGATCGGCGCGGCCGTGCCGGGCGTGGTGACGGCCACCGGCGACGACCGGGCCGCGGCCGAGTTCCTCGACGTCGGCGCGGCACGGTCGTTCCTGACGGTCGTCGCGGCCTCGTTCGGCGGGACGATGCTGATGATCGTCCTGCTGGTGGTCGCCAGCACCCTCGGCCTGGCCATCCAGCAGCGCCGTCGCGAGTTCGCCCTCCTGCGGGCGATCGCGGCCGGGCCGGGGCACATCTACCGGTTGATCGGCATCGAGACCGCGCTGGTGTCCGCGGTGGCGGCCGTGCTCGGCGCGGGCCCCGGGGTCGCCCTGAGCCTGTGGCTGCACGGCGTGTTCGTCCGCTACGGCTCGATCCCCGAGGGCTTCGGGTTCGTGATCGGCCCGCTCCCGATCGTCGCCGCGGTCGTCGGGTCCGTGCTCTCCGCGGTCGCGGCCGGCCTGATCGCCGCCCGCCGCGCGGCGCGGATCAGCCCCGTCGACGCGCTGGGCGAAGCCGCCGTCGAACCGCCCAAGCTCGGCCGCGGCCGGGTGCTCACGGGCTGGCTGCTCGCGATCGCCGGGACCGTCGCGGGGATCGCGCTCCCGCTGGTGATCAACGGAACGGCGGGGACGGCCGGCGCGGCGTCGTCGGCACTGCTGCTGGTCGTCGCCATCGCGCTGCTCGGCCCGCGGCTGCTCACCGCGACCGCGGCGGTGCTCGGCAAGCTCGGGCTGGGCCACGGGTCCACCGGGTTCCTCGCCGGGGCCAACACCCGCGCCCGCTCCCGGCGGCTCGGTGCCGCGACCACCCCGCTGATCATGGGCGTGACGCTGGCGGCAGTGCAGATCTTCACCGTGACGACGACCGCCGCCGCGGCGCGGCACCAGACCGAGACCGGCTTGCTCGCCGACCAGGTGCTCGTGGCCAATGGCGGCATCGCCCCCGCCGTGGCCGACGCGGCCCGGCGAGCGCCGGGTGTGGCCGCGGCGATTTCCGTGGTGCGAACGCAGGTTCTGGTCACGTCGAAGACGTTCGGCGAGCCGATGACCGAGGCCTACTCCGCGCAGGGCGTCACGCCGGACGGGCTAGGTCGTGTCCTGAACCTCGACGTGCGCCGGGGCAGCCTGGACGGTCTCACCGGAGACGCCGTCGCCGTGAGCGAGAACGCGGCCGGCACGTTCGGAGTGGGCCTCGGCGAGACGGTCACGATGCGGCTCGGCGACGGCACGCCCCACCACGCCCGCGTCGTCGCGATCTACGGCAGCGGCCTCGGGTTCGGTGACCTGACGCTGCCGCACGACGCCGTCGCCGGACACACCACGAGCGGGCTCGACGACGAGATCCTGGTCTCGGGCGCGCCGGGAGCCGATTTCCTGCGGGCGTACCCGGAAATCCGCGTCACCGACCGGAAGTCGTTCGCGACGGCGCAGAACGACGCCGCGGGCGCGCAGTCCGCGGTGAACCTGCTGCTCAACCTCGTGCTGATCGCCTTCATCGCGATCGCGGTGGTGAACATCCTGGTCCTGGCCACCGCGGCTCGGATCCGCGAGTTCGCGCTGCTGCGGCTGGTCGGGGCGAAACCGCGCCAGGTCCGCGCCATGACGCGGCGCGAGGCGACCGTCGTCGTCGTGGCCGCGGTCGTGCTCGGATCACTGGCCGCGCTGCCGCCGCTGGTCGGGATCAGCCTCAGCCTGACCGGAGCCGCACTGCCCGCCGTGCCGCCGCTGATCTACCTCGGCATCGTCGCGGCCGCCGCTCTCCTCGGCTGGGGCGCCATCGCGATTCCCACCCGGTTCGCCCTGCGTCCGGCCGCCGTCGCGGCCATGCGCGTCGGCGACTGAATCGTCCACATCAGACATCAGACATCAGAGAAAGGATCGTTGTGCCAGTTCCGCACAAAACCATGCCGCACAGCGGAATCCGTGGCCTGATCGCCCGGAACCCGCTCGTCAGCTTCTTCACCCTCGCGTTCGCGCTCAGCTGGATCGCGTGGACACCGTACGTGCTCGGCAAGACCGGTCTCGGCGTGGAGCCGGACTTCGACTTCCCGAAGATCCTGGGCACGACCCAGGTGCTCGGCGTGCTGCCCGGCGCCTACCTCGGCCCGATCCTGGCGGCGTTCATCGTCACCGCGGCCGCCCAGGGCCGGCTGGGCCTGCGACGCTGGGCCGGCCGGCTGCTGAAGTGGAACGTGAACTGGCGCTGGTACGCCGGCTCGATCCTCGGTGTGCCGGCGGCGCTCGTCGTGACCGGCCTGGCCCTCAACGGCGGCGACATCCACCTCCCGAGCTCGATGGTGTTCGTGGCACTGGTTCCCGGGCTGGTGCTCCAGATGGTGACCACCGGCCTCGCCGAAGAGCCCGGCTGGCGCGACTTCGCCCTGCCCCACCTACAGCCCAAGTTCGGACCGCTGCGCGGCACGCTCATCCTCGGGCCGCTGTGGGGCCTGTGGCACCTGCCGCTGTTCTTCTCCGAGTGGGGCCACTGGCCGGACGTGACCGTGTGGACGCTCGTCGAGTTCGTCGCCACCACGACTCTCTTCAGCATCCTGATGACGTGGGTGTTCAACCGGAGCGGCGAAAGCCTGCCCATCGCGATGCTGGTGCACACCAGCGTCAACAACGTCATGTCGATCGCCTGGGCGGAGCTCTTCCCCGGCACGGACGTCGACGACATCGCGCTGACGTTCCTGGTCACGTCGGGCCTGGCCGCCGCGGTGGTCATCATCACCACCCGGGGCCGGCTCGGGTACCGCGGCCACGAAGTACCGGCGCCCGCCCCGGCATCGCCGGTGCCCACACCACCACCGAGCCGTTAACCACTGCCCCGCGGCAAACCCTGGCCGAGTTCGGCCAGGGTTTTGCCGTATCCGTCAGGTGTTGAGCCGCACTGAGTGGGACGCGGCCCGCAGGCAGGGCCCGCACAACACGACGCGCATCTGATCGATGCCGCACTCGAGATCCACGCCGACGACCCGGCCGGCCGCTGCCGCGCCGAATACCCAGTGGTTGACCGATCACCGAGCATCCCACCGGCGAGGGCAAACTGTACTTGTGTGCGGTCAAGGACTGCTACTCCCACAAGATCGTCGGGTATCCCATCGCCTCGCACCCGCGGACCTCACTTCCGGTAAGCCCAGGCCTCCCAGCGGGGTCACCTTCGCGTAGTGCTCAGCCGACGTCCGGGAATCGCCGCCAGCAGCTCCTTCGTGTACTCCGACTCCGGCTCCTCCAGTACCCGGGCCGCCGGGCCCAGCTCCACCAGTGCGCCCGCTCGCATGACTCCGACGCGGTCCGCGAGCTGCCGGACCACCGCCAGGTCGTGCGAGATGAACAGGTACGACAGGCCGAGCGACGACTGCAGCTCCGCCAGCAGCCGCAGGATCTGAGCCTGCACCGAAACGTCCAGCGCCGACACCGGTTCGTCGCACACCACCAGGTCCGGCTTCAACGCCAGCGCTCGCGCGATCGCCACCCGCTGTCGCTGGCCGCCCGACAGCTCCGCCGGTTTCCGGCGCGCCACCGACGTCGGCAAGGCGACCTGGTCCAGCAACTCCGGGACCGAGGTGTGCGGAAGCCCGAACGCCCGCAGCGGCTCCGCGACGACGTCTTCGATGGAGAACTTCGGATTCAGCGACGCGTACGGGTTCTGGTAGACGATCTGCATCCGCCGCCGCAGCCGGCGTAGCTCAGGACCGGCGAGCGACGTGATGTCGCGGCCGTCGAACTCCACCGAGCCGGCCGACGGTGTCTCCAGCCGGAGCAGCATCCGCGCCGTCGTCGACTTGCCCGAGCCCGACTCGCCCACCAGGGCCAGGGTCTGGCCGCGCGGGATGTCGAACGACACCCCGTCGACCGCGCGGATCCCGCCGTCGAACGTCTTCGCCAGGTCCCGGACCGACACCAGCGGTGCGGCGGCCGGCGCGGGCGGACGCAAGGCGCTCGACAAGCTCGGCGCCGCCGCGAGGAGCTGCTGTGTATAAGGGTGCGTCGGCGCGCTGACGACCGAGGAGCCTTCCTCGACGACTTCACCCTGCGAAAGCACCACGATCCGCGACGCGCGATCCGCGGCGACCCCGAGGTCGTGTGTGATCAGCAGGATCGCCGTGCCCGATTCGAGAGCCAGCGACGTCAGGTGGTCGAGGATCCGCCGCTGCACGGTGACGTCGAGGGCAGAGGTCGGCTCGTCGGCGATGATCAGCTTCGGCCGCCCGGCCAGTGCGGCCGCGATCAGCACGCGCTGCCGGAGTCCGCCCGACAGCTGGTGCGGGTACTGCCGGGCCCGCAGCTCCGGTTGCGGCACGCCCGCTCGTTCGAGGAGTTCGATCGCTTGGACACCGGCGGCGCGCCGGTCCGCGAGGCCGTGGATCCGCAGCACCTCGGCGACCTGGTCGCCGATCCGGTGCACGGGGTTCAGCGACACCGCCGGGTCCTGCGGCACCAGCGCGATCTCGCGTCCGCGCACCCCGCGCCACTGCTTGTCCGACAGCGAAAGCAGGTCTCGGCCGTCGAAGGTGATCGAGCCGCCGTCGATCCGGCCGCCGCGCGGCAGCAGCCCGATCGCCGCGTGTGCGGTCGTCGACTTTCCCGAGCCCGACTCGCCGACGACGGCGACCACCTCACCGGCGCCGACGTCGAACCCGACGTCACGCACGGCCGGTACCACGCCGGCTCGCGTCCGGTACGACACGGCCAGGTCCGCGATGCGCAGCAGGGTCATCGGTCTCCTCCGTCCAGTGCGCGGGACAGCCGATTCGCGGCGAGGACCACCGCCGCGACCGTCAGCCCCGGGAACGTCGTCATCCACCAGGCCGTGGCCAGGAAGCTGCGCCCACCCGCGACGAGCGAGCCCCACTCCGGCGTCGGTGGCGTCGCGCCGAAGCCGAGGAAGCTCAAAGCGGACACCTCGAGCACGGCCGTGCCGAGCGTGAGGGTCGCCAGCGCGAGCACCGGGCCCGCCGCGTTCGGCAGGACGTGCCGCAGCAGCACGCCGGACCAGCGCACTCCGCACGCGCGTGCCGCTTCGACGAACACGCCGTTTCGCACGCGAAGCACCTCCGCGCGCATGACCCGCGCGAAGGACGCCAGGTTCGCGATGCCCACGGCGATCGCGACGTTCGTCGTGCCGAAGCCCAGCGCCGTGACCAGGGCCAGCGACAGCAGGATCGGCGGGATGGCCAGGAAGACGTCGACGACCCGCATGATCACCGTGTCGGCCCAGCCGCCCCGAAACCCGGCCAGCAGACCGAGGGCCGACCCGGCGATCAACGCCACGAGCACGGCGATCGCCGTCGCCCGCAGGGAAAGCGACGCGCCGTGGATCACGCGCGCGTAGACGTCACGGCCGGTCTCGTCGGTGCCGAAGAAGTGGTGCAGTGACGGTCCTTGCAGCCGTTCGGCCGGGACGCCGGTGATCGGATCGTACCCGGTCAGCAGCCCCGGCGCGAAGGCCGCGAGCAGCGCGAACGCCAGCACCGCGACGGCCAGCACGAGCCCGGGCGGAGCTTTCACGTGAAAGCTCCGCGTCGGCGGGGTGGCGAGGTCAACCACGGGCCACCTCCGGCGTCCGGGCGATGCGCGGGTCGAGCAGCGGGTAGAGCAGGTCGACGAGCAGGTTGAGCGCCACGAACACCAGCGCGGCCAGCACGATCACCGCCTGTACCACCGGGACGTCCTGCGCGGTGACGGCAGCCGCGGTGATCCGGCCGACGCCGTCGCGCGAAAACACCGTCTCGGTGATCACCGAACCGGCGACGAGGTTGCCGGCCACCACGCCGGCGACGGTCAGCGTCGGCACGCCCGCGTTGCGCAGCAGGTGTCCGAAGTGGACCCGCCAGCGGCTCGCGCCCTTGGCCGCGGCGATCTCCGCGTACGGCTCCGCCTGCTGCGTGGCGAGGCTCTTCGCCAGCACCTGGCCGATGATCGCGCCGGTCGGCAGCGCGAGGGTGATCGCGGGCAGGATCACCGCGGAGAAGCCCTGTGTGCCGAGCGCCGGCAGCAGGCGCAGCCGGAACGAGAAGAACTGGATCAGCAGCAGCCCGACCCAGAACGGCGGCAGCGAGATCGCCAGCGACGGCAAGGACAGCAGCGCCTGCCGCAGCCAGCGGAACCGCGTGAACGTGCCGAGGAACGCCGAGCCGCCGCCGAAGAGCACCGCGAACACCAGCGCCAGGCTCGTCACCGCGAGCGTCGGCGGCAGCGCCGTGACGACCATGTGCGACGCGTCGTCGCCGGTCGCGACGCTGCGGCCGAAGTCGCCGTGCAGCGCCGAGACCAGCCGCTTCAGGTACTGGACCGGTAGCGGCGAGTCGAGGCCGTACTCCGCGCGGGCGGCGGCGAGCTGCTCGGGTGTCGCCGACGAACCGGCCTCCCCGCTGGCGAGCTTCGCCGAAACGGCGTCGCCCGGCAGCAGGTAGAGGATCAGGAACGACAGCGTGAACGCCGCCCACAGCACGAACACCGCCTGCCCGACGCGGCGGAGCAGGTAGCGCCTCACGAGAGCCACGCGTCGAAGAGCTGCAGCCGTGACGACGCCTCGAAGTCGACGGCGTGGGCCTTCGAGCTCAGTGCGACGACCTGGGTCAGCTCGAACACCGGGACCGCGTAGGCGTGGTCGACGATCAGCTTCTGCACCTCGTCGGCCGACGGCTTGCGCTTGGCGTTGTCCACAGTGGACGACTGGGCGTCGAGGGCGACGTCGAGCGGGTTGCCCGGTGTCAGCTTGCTGCGGTTGCCGGCCTTGGTGGAGAACTGGCCGCGCAGGATGTCCGGGTCGGCGCGCGTGACGTTGTACCAGAGGAAGTCGTAGTTGCCGGACAGCTGGATCTGGGTGGTCTCGGCCGTGGTGTGCTGCTCGATCCGCAGGTCGAAGCCGATCTTGCGGAGCTGCTGCTGGACCAGTTCCAGCACGCTGCGGTTCTGGTTGAACACCGGCGAGAACACGACGGACGCGCTCAGCGGCTGCCCGTTCTTGGCGCGGATCCCGTCGGGTCCGGACACCCAGCCGTCGGCGTCGAGCAGCGCGGCCGCGCCCTTCTCGTCGTACGCGAGCTGCTGCGAGAGGTCGTCGTACAGCGGTGTCGCCGAGCCGAGGATGCTGGTGGCGGGCTTGTAACTCGCCGTCAGCACGGTGTTGACGACCTCGGTGCGGTCGACGCCCTTCAGTACGGCCTGGCGCACCTTCTCGTCGGTGAGCACGCCGCGGGTGGTGTTGGCGTGCAGGTTGAACACGACTCCGGGGTTGGGCCGGATGTTCTCGCTGAAGCCGTTGCCGGCGAACTGCGGCTCGTCGACCGGCTGGATGTCGGTCGCCGCGTCGAGCTGGCCGGAGGCGAGGCTGCCGGTGCGGACACCGGGTTCCGGCACGATCTTGTAGTCGATCTTGTCGAGGTACGCCTCGCCCTGGTGCTTGAACAACGACGAGCCCCACGTGTAGCCCTTGCGCTTGGCCAGGACGATTTCCTGGTTCTGCTTCAGGCTTTCGAAGACGAACGGCCCGGAGCCGATCAGGCCGTTGCCCTGGCAGCGCTGCTCCGGCGTCTTCCGGAACGCGGCGGGCGCGAGGACGCCGAGCGACATCGTCGAGCTGGCCTGCAGGAATTGCGCGCTGGGCACGGAAAACTCGAGGCGGACGGTCCGCGGGTCGACGACCGTCGACGCCTTGTACGCGGCGAGGTAGCCGTAGCCGAGCTGGGCTTTCGTGCCCAGGGCCTTGATGCCGTCGAAGCTCGTCTTGACCGCGGCGGCGTCGACCGGGCTGTCGTCGGAGAAGGTCGCGCCGGGCCGCAGGTGGAAGGTGAACGCCGTCGAATCGGCGCTGACCTCCCACTTCTCGGCCAGCCACGGCTTGATCTCGCCGGTCTTCGGGTCCTGGTCGGTCAGTGAGTCGACCAGCTGGCGCGCGACGTTGATGGACGCGTTCGTGGCGGTCTGCTGCGGGTCGATGCAGTCAGGCGCGGAGGAGATGCCCAGGCGGAGCGTGCCGCCGGGCTTCGGCGGACCGGAAGCGGCTTGTTCGGTGCCCGCGGCGGAGCAGGCGGTCAGCAGCAGGGGCAGAGCAAGCAGGGCCGCGGCGTTGCGGGCACGGGAAGTGGGGGACACCGGACGGCCTCCAGCGGGGAATGGACGGGTCTTCGAAACACGACGCTAGCCATGCCTTCGAGGCCGTCCCACACTCCGAACCGGAGTCTCATTCACTGGCACGGCGACAACACGCCCTTGACACACAAGCGAAATCGATCCACCTTCCCACCATCCGGACGTAAGTCGCCGACCGTGCGGGTGGTCTGTCAACCATCTGCCATGGACGGTCTCCCAGGTCGTGGGCACGGTTGCGCACGACTGCGGGGACGCGTCCACTCGGTCGACTCCACTACGCGGAAGGGACCACCATGTCGGTCACCGATGAGCTCCTGGCCAACAACGCCGAATACGCCGCGAACTTCACCGGGCCGCTGCCGCTGCCGCCTGCCAAACACGTCGCCGTGCTCGCCTGCATGGACGCCCGCATCAACGTCTACGGCGTCCTCGGACTCGCCGAGGGCGAAGCCCACGTGATCCGCAACGCCGGCGGCGTCGTCACCGAGGACGAGATCCGCTCGCTCGCCATCAGCCAGCGCCTGCTCGGCACCGAGGAGATCATCCTCATCCACCACACCGACTGCGGCATGCTCACCTTCACCGACGACGACTTCAAGAAGTCCATCCAGCAGGACGTCGGCGTCAAACCCGCCTGGGCCGCGGAATCCTTCACCGATCTCGACGAGGACGTCCGCCAGTCGATCGCCCGGATCAGGAACAGCCCGTTCATCCCGAAGAAGGATTCCGTGCGGGGCTTCGTCTTCGACGTCGCCACCGGAAGGCTGAACGAAGTCGGCTGACCCGCGGTTTATTCCCGGCGTCCCGCGCTCGTCCCAGCAGTTGGCCGGTTCCGCGCGAGGCGCGGAATCCGGCGCAGACTGCGCACCAGGGCCGACAGGAGGGACGCCGGGATGGCAACAGCAACCGGACCACGGATCGCCGTCGCGCTGGACGGGGCGGGGTGGCACCCCGCCGCGTGGCGTGAACCCGGGGCACGACCCCGTGAGCTGCTCACCGCCGGCTACTGGACCGACGTGGTCCGCGAGGCCGAGGCGGCCGAGCTGGACTTCGTCACCATCGAGGACTCGCTGGCCCTGCAGACCGTGAGTTACCTCGACCGGCCGGGCGAACGCACCGACATCGTCCAGGGCCGGCTCGACGCGGTGCTGATCGCCGCGCGCGTCGCGCCGCTGACCTCGCACATCGGGCTGGTGCCGACCGCGGTGGTCACCCACACCGAGCCGTTCCACCTGGCGAAGGCCATCGCCACGCTCGACTACGTCAGCTCCGGGCGGGCCGGGGTTCGCGTGCAGGTCGCCGGGCGCGCCGCCGACAACCGGCACTTCGGGCGCCGTGACTTCGGCGAGTTCCGGCTCGAGGACTCGGCCGAACCGGACCGGCCCAGCCCACTCGTGGACCTGTTCGACGAGGCCGCGGACTACGTCGAGGTGCTGCGCCGCCTCTGGGACAGCTGGGAGGACGACGCCGAGATCCGCGACGTCGCCACCGGCCGGTTCATCGACCGCGGCAAGCTGCACTACATCGACTTCACCGGGCGCTGGTTCTCGGTCAAGGGCCCGTCGATCACCCCGCGGCCACCGCAGGCCCAGCCGCCGGTCACCGCACTGGCGCACGCCGCCGTCCCCTACCGGCTCGCCGCCCGCTCCGCCGACGTCGTCTACGTGACGCCCTTCGACCGCGAGCAGGCCACCACGATCGTCGCCGCGGTGCGCGAGGAGCAGGAACGCGCCGGACGAGCCTCCGAGACACTGCACGTCTTCGGCGACGTCGTCGTGTTCCTCGAAGAAACCGAGCAAGCCGCCACCGACCGCAAAGCCCGGCTCGACGAGTTGTCGGGTGCGGAGTACACCTCCGACGCCCACGTCTTCACCGGCACCCCGGCCGGCCTTGCCGACCTGCTGCTCGATTGGCAGAACGCCGGGCTCTCCGGCTTCCGGCTGCGGCCCGGCGGAGTCCCGCACGACCTGACCGCGATCACCCGCGGCCTGATCCCGGAACTGAGGTCCCGTGGAGCTTTCCGGACCGGCTACGAAGCAGACACCCTCCGAGGTCTGCTCGGTCTTTCCCGGCCCGCCAACCGCTACGCCGCTGTCTGAGGAGGCCGAGATGTCCCGGAAGCAGATCCACCTCGCGGCGCACTTCCCCGGCGTCAACAACACGACCGTGTGGAGCGCCCCCGAAGCCGGCAGCCACATCGACTTCAGCTCCTTCGTCAAGCTCGCGCAGACTGCCGAACGCGCCAAGTTCGACTTCTTCTTCCTCGCCGAAGGCCTGCGGCTGCGCGAGCAGAACGGGCAGATCTACGACCTCGACGTCGTCGGCCGCCCGGACACCTTCACCGTGCTCTCCGCGCTGGCCGCCGTCACCGAGCGGCTCGGGCTGGCCGGCACGATCAACTCGACGTTCAACGAGCCGTTCGAGGTGGCCCGCCAGTTCGCCTCGCTCGACCACCTCTCCGCCGGCCGCGCCGCGTGGAACGTCGTCACGTCCTGGGACGCTTTCACCGGCGAGAACTTCCGCCGCGGCGGGTACCTCCCCCAGGACCAGCGCTACGACCGCGCCGAGACGTTCTTGCGCACCGCCTGGGAGCTGTTCGACTCCTGGCGCGGTGACGAACTCGCCGCCGACGCCGAGACCGGCGTGTTCTTGCGAAACCCCGCCGCGGGTGCTTTCGCCCACCACGACGCGCACTTCGACATCGAGGGCCGGTTCCCGGTGCCGCGCAGCCCCCAGGGCCGTCCGGTGATCATCCAGGCCGGCGACTCCGACGAGGGGCGCGAGTTCGCCGCGGCGACCGCCGACGCGATCTTCAGCCGCTACGGCACCCTCGAAGCCGGGCAGGCGTTCTACTCCGATGTAAAGGGGCGCCTGGCGAAGTACGGCCGGACACCGGAGCAGCTGGTGATCCTGCCCGCCGCGACGTTCGTGCTCGGCGACACCGACGCCGACGCCCACGAGCGCGCCCACGTCGTGCGGCGACAGCAGGTCAGCGGGCAGACCGCGATCAAGTTCCTCGAGCAGGTCTGGAACACCGACCTGTCCGGCCACGACCCCGACGGCCCGCTGCCCTCGACCGACCCCGTGGTCGGGGACACGACGATCGCCCCCGGCCGCGCCAGCGTCCGCATGTACCGCGATCCCCTCGCGACCGCCCGCGAATGGCGGCAGCTCGCCGAGGCGAAGAACCTGTCCACCCGCGACCTGATCGTCGAAGTCACCGGCCGGCAGACGTTCATCGGCTCACCCGCGACGGTCGCTACCGCGATCGACGACCTCGTCCAGGCCGACGCGAGCGACGGGTTCATCCTCGTCCCGCACGTCACCCCCGGCGGCCTCGACGAATTCGCCGACACGGTCGTCCCGCTGCTTCAGGAGCGTGGCTCGTTCCGGACCGAGTACACCGGCTCCACGCTGCGTGCCCACCTCGGGATCGAGCCGGCCGGGTCTTGACGGTCCAGCCTTTTCGGACAGTCCGAAGAGGACCGTTTCCGGCCGCAGGCGTGCCGGGCTGATCCGGGGAACCGGACTTCAGTCCGTGCCGCGGTGTTGACCCGGTCGATCGCCGGCATGTTCTCCTCCGCCCAGCTGCGCAGGGCGGCGAGCGGCACTTCGAGAGAATCGACGTGGCCGTCACCGGGCAGGGGCCGGGAATCACCAGCCCGCCTCGGCGGGCTGCTGGCCCTGCTCGCCGACGACCTGCGCACCGGCTGCGGCACCGCTCGCCTGATCGAAGGGATCTGGCCCGACCAACAACCGGAGCACCCGGCCAAGGCGTTGCAGATCCTCGTCTCCCGCGCCCGGGCCCAGCTCGGTCCCGGCGTCATCGAAGCAACCCCCGCCGGCTACCGGCTCGCGCTGGCCGAGACCAGGTCGACGCCTCGGCTTTGCTGCTCAGTGCCGCCGCGTGCGCCCGACTCGCCCGCGCCGGTGACCACGAAGCCGCGCTCGCCCACGCCGAAGCGGGCCTCGCGCTGGGCAACGCGTTCACGGAGACCGGTAGCGACGACCCGCTGGCCGCGCTGCGGGCGGCACGCGCGTCGACCTGCCGGTGGCTGGTGCGCGCCCAGGCCCTCTGCCGCTCGCGGCTGGGCCGGGCGGCCGAGGCGCTCGACACCCTGCTCGAACTGCGGAACACAAGCCAACCAGACGAATCCGAGCGCTGCGAACAGCCGCTGCAGCCGGCGAGATCCCGCAGGTACTCGGCGCGGGTGATCGGGGCGGCCGAGCCGGGTGTAGGGCTGATAGCCGGTGAGTCAACTCGGGTGCGCCGTTGCGCAGGCCCACGGCAGCGACCGCAGGCGGGATAATCGGGCTGTCGATCACCGGCAGGCGGCGTCTCGCAGATGCAGATCTCGCGTCTGCTGGCGAAATCACTCGACAAGCTGCGCATGTGGGTGCCGTGGGACCTCGACGCGCCGTCAGTCGACATGGACGACGATCTCGTCCGGATCCGGGTGATCGCCCTGGCGCTGCCGCTGCCGCCGATCCTGCTGCGCGCCGAAGCGGAGCTGCGCTCGGCACTGGACGAGTCCGGCCGGACGAACGCCCGGCTGCGGCTGGTGGTCACCGACTTCGACGCGTCCGCGTTCAGCGGAGATAAACCCGTGGCGCGCGTCCGGCAGGGAGACCGTAGTCACACGATCGGGTCGTGACGATCTCCCGAACGTCGGGTCTTAGCGGTGTGGAAGGGCAACGGGAACCCGTGAACTTCCGCCTCACAAAACGAATTCGACACGAGGAGAACCGTCATGACGAACCCGGCCACCACCAAGACCCCCGCTCACTCGACCGAAGTCGAGAAGACCACCGCCGGTGCGCTGGCCTCGACGCAGGGCTCGACCACGATCGCCGACACCGTCGTGGCGAAGGTCGCCGGCCTGGCGACCCGCGAGGTCTCCGGCGTCCACGCCCTCGGTGGCGGTGCGGCGCGGGCGTTCAGCGCGATCCGCGAGCGCATCCCGGGCGCGTCCGCCTCGGTCGCGCAGGGCGTGTCGGTCGAGGTCGGCGAGCGCCAGGCCGCCGTCGACCTGCAAATCCTCGTCGAGTACGGCGTCTCCATCGCCGACCTGGCCCACGCGGTCCGCAAGAACGTGATCACCGCCGTCGAGCAGACCACGGGCCTGCAGATCGTCGAGGTCAACATCAACGTCTCCGACGTGCACATCCCCGGCGACGACGACGGCGACGACACCCAGGCCGTGACCGGCCGCGTCCAGTGACCACCGGCGTCGAGATCGACGCCGGCCGCATCGCCACCGCTGTGCAGGCCCTGCCCGACATCGCCGGCCTGCACAGCGGCCGGTTCGGCGAGATCGCCACCCTGCTGCCCGGCCGCCGCATCCCCGGCGTCCGGATCCGCCCCGACGAGATCACCATCGGGGTCACCGGCCGCTACCCGGCCACCGTCCACCGGATCGCGGCCGACGTCCGCGCCGCGGTCGGACCGGTCGGGCGCCCGGTGCACGTGCGCATCTGCGACGTCGCGGCACCCACCTCGATCGCGGTCACCGTCGAAGAACCGCTCACCACGACCGAACCTCCGGCCCGTTCCTGACCATTCCGACCGGCTCCCTCTTCTCGTGGGCCGATCGGCAACCAGCAAGGAGAAGCTCATGTCCACCACCCACCTCGGCCTCCTCACCGGCCTCACGCTCGGTCTCGCCGCCGCGTTCGGCGGCTTCGGCGCTTTCCTCGTCGTGCTCGTTCTCGGCGCGCTCGGCCTGCTCGCCGGCCGTGTCCTCGACGGCAAGCTCGACCTCTCGCAGCTCACCGGCCGCGACCGGGGCTGACCATGACCGCCACCCGGCAACGCCCAGCCGTCGCCGACCTCGACGAGCGAGGCACCCTCACCGTCTCCGACCGCACCGTCGAACGGATCGCCGCCCAGGTCGTGACGGAGGTCGAGGGTGCCGGCGGCGCGGCGAACCGCGTGCTCGGCGTCGCCGTCGGCGGCGAAGACCCTGACAACAGCGCGAAAGTCACTGCGAAAGTGCACGGCGACACCGCCGCGCTCGACGTGCGGCTCTCCCTCAGCTACCCGCGATCGGTCGGCCGCACCACCGAAAACGTCCGCCGGCACCTGATGCGGCGGGTCGCCGAACTCACCGGCCTCACCGTGTCGCGGGTGGACGTCACCGTCACCGCGCTGCACACCGTCACCAACGCGTCCAGGAGGGTTCAGTGAAACGCCGCCCCCGCCGCTCCGCCCCGGCTACGCTCACCGCCCTCTTCCTGCTGGCTGCCAGCGCGTTCGTCGCCGTGGTCGCGATCCAGATGATCCTGAACCAGACCCCCTGGGTCAGCTACCAGGCGATCGCCGACGCACTGCACGACGCGCGCTGGAACGACCTGATCCCCGCGCTCGCCGGCGGCGGCGTCGCGCTGCTCGGGATCATTCTGCTGCTGACCGCGATCCTGCCCGGCAAGCTCACGATCCTGCCGCTGCACGGCGAGCTGGATTCCGGTGCTTCGCGGCGCAGCTACCGTTCCACTCTCCGCGCCGCGGCATCCACTGTGGACGGTGTCGCCGGCGCGAAACTGATTCTCAAGCGTCGCAAGGTCACCGCGAAGGTGACCACCGGGCGCACCAACACCGACGGGCTCGCCGACGCCGTGCGCGGCGCGATCGAGCACCGGCTCGACCAGATCAACCCCGTCGTCCACCCGACCGTCAAGATCAAGGTCCACGCCGCCAGGAGCGCGTCATGACCAGCCTCAACCGCCCGGCTCGTCTCAACCGGATCCTTCTCGCCTTACTCGGACTGGTCCTGCTCACCGCCGGCGGCTTCGTCGTCGCCACTCACTTCGGCAGACTCGATGTTCTCGTCTCGGACTCGGCTTTGGTTCCCGGCGTGGGCACCCCGCCGACCTGGGCGCCGTACGTCGCTGCTGCCGTCGCGGTCATCCTGGGGTTGCTTCTGCTGCGGTGGCTGCTCGCGCAGCTGGTCCGCAAACCCAAGAGCCACACCTGGCGTTTCGAGTCCGACCCGGACACCGGCCGCACCGAACTGGCCGCGAGCACCGCGATCCTGCCGTTCCTCGCCGAAGTGTCGACCTACCCCGGTGTCCATGCCGCACACGCCACCCTGGCCGGCACCCGCGAGAACCCGGCCGTCGCGCTGGTCGTCAGCGTCGAGCAGGACGGCGACGTCGCCGCCATCCGTGACCGGATCGGGGAGGAGGGCCTCCCACGCTTGCGTCAAGCCCTCGATCTCGATGCCTTGCCCTCGACCGTCGAGTTCCGGTTCTCCACGAAGGCCGGGACCCGCATCAGCTGACTCGCCGAACGTTGTCCTCAGGCCTTGTCGAGGCGGGGATCGAGCACCTCTTCGGCCAGCGGGAGCAGGGCCGCGGCGACCGGGATGGCGACCAGCGCAGCGATGATGCCGAGGTGCCCCAACTGAACCAGGCGTCCTGCCCAAGGAGCTTGGCCGCACATTCAGGCCGGCGGTTCGGCGTGGTCGCGGATATGGGCGATCACGGTGTCCAGAGCGGCTTCGAGGGCGTCGGTGGTGTGCTGGGCTTGCGCGAGGACGAGGCCGCCCTGAACCGCGGCCAGCAGCGCGAGCGACAGCGCGGTGGCATCGGTCTCCGGCCGCAGAGCGCCGCTTTCGATCATGGCGGCCAAACCGGCGCGAATGGCTTCGGACCATGCGGTGAAGCCGTCGGCCAAGGCGTCGCGTGCCCACTGGTGCTCGTCGGACAGCTCGCTGGACAGGCTGCCCAGCGGGCAGCCGCCGGCCCCGTTCTGCCGGCGGGCGGCGTCGACGACCACGTCGCGCCACGACCGTAGTGCTCCGATGCTGTCGAGCCTGGCCAGCAACGGTGCCTGGTGGGCCAGGATCGCCTCGGACTGGAACGTGATGACCGCTCGCGTGAGGTCGTCCTTGTCGGCGAAGTAGTGATAGATCTGCGAGGAGCTGACTCCGGCCGCATCGCGCACCGCCGGGGTGCTGGTGCCCGCCACGCCGTGGCGGTACATCAAGTCGGCCGCGGCCGCGACGATCCGGTCGCGCGTCGCGCGCCCCTTCCGCGTGCTGGGTGCCTCCTGCGGCGCCGCGCGAGCCGACATCGAATCCTCCTGTACTGGATTTGACTATCCAATCCTACCGTGCCTAGATTGGATAGCACGATCCAATCCGAGAAGGGGTGACGAGTGAGTGCTGAGCCGACGACCGTGCTGATCACGGGTGGCACTTCGGGCATCGGCCGGGCGACCGCGCAGCTGTTCAGCCGGCGCGGAGCCACGGTGATCGTCACCGGCCGCGACGAAGCCCGGGGCAAGGAGGTCGCGGCCGAGACCAGCGGACGCTTCATCCGCGCCGATCTCGCCGTGCTCGAGGACGTGCGACGCCTGGCCGACGAGGCGGGCGAGGTCGACGTGCTGGTCAACAACGCCGGCTACTGGGAGCTGGGCCCGACCGCCGAGACCACCGGCACGGCCTTCGACGCGATGAGCGCCGTGAACGTCCGGGCTCCGTTCTTCCTCACCGCGGCGCTGGCCCCGCCCATGGCCGCACGCGGTCACGGCGCGATCGTGAACGTCCACCGTGGTCGCCGCCCGGGGCGCCGCGGGCATGGCCGCCTACGGGGCGAGCAAGGCGGCGCTGGAGGCGCTGACTCGCTCGTGGGCCGCCGAGTTCGGCCCGGCCGGCGTGCGCGTCAACGCCGTCGCGCTCGGCCCGAGCCGGACCGAAATCACGCGGGGCATGGGCGACCTGCTCGACACGCTCGCGGCCGCCAGCCCGCTGGGCCGGGCGAACGAACCCGACGAGGTCGCCCGCGTCATCGCCTACCTCGCCGGCGAGGACGCCCGCCCGATCACCGGCGCCGTGCTCGCCGTCGACGCGGGCCGGGTCGCCACGCTCTGAACGTCCACACCCCACCATCCGAAGGGAACACGATGATTCTGGTCACCGGCGCGACCGGCACGGTCGGCTCCGAAGCCGTGCGGCTGCTGTCCGCGCGGCGCCATCCCGCGCGGGCTTTGGTCCGCGACCCGTCCCGAGTGGCGCACCGCGCCGACCTCGCCGGCGAGATCGAGATCGTCACCGGCGATTTCGATCACCCGGACACATTGGACACGGCCATGGACGGCATCGACACCGTCATCCTGGTGAGCCCGGCCGTACCCGCCCAGGAAATCGCGGTCATCGACAGCGCCGTCCGGCAGGGCGTGACCCACCTCGTCAAGATCACCAGCAAGGCCTCGGCCGATTCCCCGGTCGACCGGCGACGGGGACAGGCCCGGATCGAGGCGCACCTGGCCACCACCGGCCTGCCCCACACGTTGCTGCGGTCCAACGCCTACCTGCAGAATCTGCTCGCCCTGGCGCCGGTGGTCCGGCAGACCCGGGGTTTCACGATGTCGGCCGGCGACGGACCGGTCGGGATGATCGACGCCAGGGACGTCGCGGCCGTCGCGACCCGGGTCGCCATCGCACCGGCGGCTCACGCGGGCCGCACCTACCGGCTGACCGGCCCGGGCTTGATCACCTACGCCGACATCGCGAAAGAACTGTCCATCACGCTGGGACACGACATCGAGTACCGCCGGATCCGCCCGGACGAGCACCGAGCCGCGATGATCCGGGCCGGGGTTCCCGAGGCCGTGGCGACCTCGAACGCCCAGGCGTTCGGGCTGATCGCCGAGGGCGACGCGGCCTGGCTGACCGACGAAGTGGCGACCCTCACCGGCACCGCACCGCATAGTCTCCAGACCTTCATCGCCGAGCACGCCGCGGCCTTCGCTTGAGCTGCAACGGAAGCGCTTCTCAACCGCACGTCGGACCTGATCACACGGCGCCGAGAACCGTGATGAGTTCGAGGACGTCGTACGCGGTCGGGAAGTCGGGCGCTTCGTAGCGCACCGTGCACCCGTCCGTGCGTTCCATCCCCGGCACCAGCAACGCGTGTTCGACCATGTGGGGCCGGTGCACCCGGACCTCCAGCCGCACCGGGCCTTCGAATCGACGGGGGCGCACCGCAGCGCGCTCGTCGAGGGCCTGCGGCACCTCGAGCTCGATTCGCCGGCACGCCTCGTGGGGATGCACCGTCCTGGCCGCATGAGCGCCGAGCGCCCACTTGACCACCACACAGCGCATGCCCGGGGCCGCCTCGGCCGCCTCGGCGGCCACGGTGTCGTCACCGCTGACCAGGGCCGGCGGCACGTCGAAGTGGGCGGCCAGGGCGGCATTGAGGCCGAGTTCGCCGAGGGACGCACCATCGCACCGCACATCGGCGATGACCGCACCGGAAATCGTGTGCGCCAGCACCGAACGGGCCGTACCGGCCTTGCCGTGGTAGCCGATGAACAGCACGGCGTCGACGTCGGCGGCGAGCCCGGCCATCATCCCGAGGGACCTGGGTGTGCCCCGCACCAGCTCGGCCCGCTGGTCGAGCAGTTCGGGCACCAGGTTCCGGAACTGCGCGTGCGCGTCGGCCACCAGCACCTCCGCGTCCGCCGCGTACGCGTGCACACCTCGCACCGCGGCATTGGCCTCCGCGGTCAGCAGCGCGCGGTTGCGCTCGTATTCGCCGTGACCGGGACGGATGTCATCGTTGTGGACTACTCCGGCGACGCCCTCCATGTCGACCGAGACGAGAACCCGCACCCTGACCCCACCTTCCCGTCGACCACCCGACCGCGATCGACGATACGGTGCCGCACCACCCGGTCCGGCTCATCGGGCGTCCGGGCGGGTGAAGACCGGTTTGGCCGACGGCGGGTCCAGCAGCACCTCGACGGCGTCGTCGTAGCTGTACGGGCCGGCCAGGATCGGTGACGGGTCCAGGGTTCGGTCGCCGAGGAGCTTCAGCACGTCGGGTACGTGCGGGCCGGCGTGGGGTGGTCCGATGACGAGGTTGACACCCGTGCCGTACAAGGAGAAGTACGGCAGACGTGGCTCTCCGAAGTAGATCGACCGGATGACGCACGTACCGCCCGGACGGGTGGACAGCAGGGCGCACCGGAAGCCCGCACTCGCGGCCGAAGCATCCACGACCAGGTCGAAGGTGCCGTCGAGCCGATCGGGGTACTCATCAGCAGTCGTGACGGTCGCGCCCGCGGCAGCGGCTTTGGCGCAGCGCCCTTCGTCGACGTCGAAGTAGGTCACGTTCGCCGCGCCCAGCGCGACGGCGCTCAAGACGGCCAGCAGCCCGAGGCTGGCCGTTCCCCCCACCACGAGCACTTCGGCGTCGGGGTGGGCGTCGAGGGTCGGCCGGACGGCCTGGAAAGCGTCGGTGAGGTTGTCGGCGGCGGAAGCGGCCAGGAACGGCTCGATGGCCGGTGGTAGCGGCGTGAGGTTGTACTGGGCCCACGGGACGCGCACCAGCTCGTCGAACAACCCTCCCCAGCGGCCACCGATGCTGGTGCCGTAGGAGGCGAGGCGCGGCACCGAAGCGCAGGCGCCCGGGAGGCCACGACGGCAGTTCTCGCACGTGCCGCAGCTGATGTGCCACGGGATGACCACCCGCTGGCCGACCCGGAGCGCCGAATCGCCGTCGGCGAGGTCGACGATCTCGCCGACCGCCTCGTGGCCGAGCGCGAACGGGGTCTCGAACGGCGCGGGCGACACCACGAGCCGGCGGTCGAGATCGCAAGCGGACGAGGCGATCGGCCGAACCAGCGCGTCTCCGCCCGCGGAGAGCCGGGGCGCCGGCCGGTCCTGCCATTCCAGGCTGCGGGGACCGGTGAGAACGAGGCTTCGCATGGATCTCCCGACGCTGATTAGACGACACCCTCTAGAGATCTGACTCTAGAATGGGTGTTCGGTATCGTCAACCCATGCCACGCCTCGTTCACGACACGTCGACGATCCTCGACGCGGCAGCACGACTGCTCGCCGCAGGCAGTGCCGACGCGATCACCATCGCCGGCGTGATCCGCGAAGCGGCGGTGTCCAGCGGCTCGGTCTACCACCGGTTCCCCAACCGCGCGGCCCTGCTCGCCGCCGTCTGGAACCGGGCGGTGCAGCGCTTCCACGCCGAACTGACCCCGCTGTTCGCCGATGAGCCGGTGGCCGCGGCGGTCGCTCTCGGGCGCCGGACCGTGTCCTGGTGCCGGGACAGCCCGGCCGACGCGCGGGTGCTGCTGGCCGGCGTCGGCTCCTTCGAGCCGGCTGCCTGGCCCGCGGAAAGCCGAAGCCTGCGAGATGCCGACCAGGCCCGCTGGGACCAGCACATCCGCCGCCTGGTGACCGACCTCAAGACGGTGACCGGGCGCCCGACAGCGGAGATCCTCCTCGTCGTCGTCGACCTGCCCTACGCCGCCGTGCGCCGCTACCTCGGCGCCGACCGGGAGATCCCGGCAACTCTCGAGGACATCGTCGAGCGCACCATCCGGTCGGCGCTCACGACGCCGCATTGAGTCGCCGTTCCGCGACCACGCGCAGGCCGGACGGCTGCACGGTGACCATCGGCAGCTCCCGGACCTTGGTTCCCGGCCGGTGGGCGAGGTGCCACTTCCGCAGGATCGTGGCGATCGAGCCACCGGTCGGGGTCGAACGCCCGGGGATCGCGGTGCAACGCCGTGAGGCTGAACCCGACCTCCGCGCCGACCGGGATGCGGTACCCGCCGAGGGTGGTCGGCTCGGTGGCCCGGCGGGTCAGCAGCGAGGAGCGCGGGGGACCGCGGTCAGCGCTTCCGCTTCGCGCCGTCCCGCTGCGCGGCCAGACCGCGGACCAGGGCGACGAACGGGGCGACCTGCGAGGTGTAGCTCGTGCCGTCGAAGCTGTTGGTCACCGAAAGGCCGTCGGTCAGGGCGCGTCCGAGGACGGCCAGCTGCTGGACGAGGGCTTCGTTGTTCTTGCCGCCGTTGGGCGCGAAGATCGGGGTGAGCGCGTCCACCCAGGAGGCGTGGGCGTAGTCGCGGATGCGGCGCACGGTCACCTGAACCGCTTCGGCGTCCCTCTGCGGACCGACACTGATGGCGACCAGGAGCTGCAGGTAGTCGGGCCGCCGGTCGAGGGAGCTGCAGGCCGCCGAGAACCACGCCTCGAGACGGTCGAGCGGTGCTCGGCCGTCGAACGAGGACGGGTTGGGGAACAACGCGTGCAGCTCTTCGAAGGTGCGTTC